>NZ_JBQHWA010000025.1:0-46605 GCF_052064225.1 Blautia massiliensis (ex Liu et al. 2021)
ATATTTTCGAATGATTATATGCCGGTTACGGCATTAATATCAAGGGATTGGGAGATTATTATATTATTTCAATGTGCAGATATGCACAATCCTGCGCTTTCATCTCGGTAATTGAATTGCCGAGGATTCCCGCTTATTGTCCTAAAAATATGATATATTTATAGAACCCTTTCCAGGTTTACTATCGCAAGTACTGCGGATATGAGCATTCCCCTCTGCCAAACAGTCATAAACCGGATCGCCGGGAGATCAGCTTCACTCTGCAATATCCTCCACACTGTAGGAATCTGCAATCAGGCTGAACCGCTCTTTCATCCCCTCAGTGAGATATACATGATGGTCTTCATCCACAAAAAGTCCGTCTGCACCGTAAGCTTTCAACAGCTGTGTCCCTTTTTCCACCCCCAGCACAAAACATGCTGTGGAAAGCGCATCTGCCTCCAGACCTGAGTCACAGACTACCGTTACCCCGGTCACTCCGCTTTCTGCCGGACAGCCGGTAGACGGGTCCATAATGTGGTGATACCTTACACCATTTTCGATAAAATATTTCTCATAATCTCCGGATGTGGAAAGAAATTCTGTACCATTTAAGGCAACCACACCAAGATAGTCATCCTCATTTTCAGCTCTGGGATCTGTCACTGCCACATTCCAGGAAGAACCATCCGGCTTGCTTCCGTAGGTCATGACACTGCTTCCTCCCAGATTCATAAGTGCTGCTGTTACATCCTTCTGTGTTTCCAGCTCTTTAAGGATCCGGTCATAGCCAATACCCTTTCCCGCTGCTCCAAGATCCAGAGAACAGCCCTCCTCCATGTGGACCGTATTTCCGTCAAGAAAAATTTTCTGATATCCGGAATCCTTCAGAACATTCTTAATTTCTGCTTCTTCCGGAATTTTCTGGTTTTCCCCTCCAATATCCCACAGGCGGATCAGCTTCCCGATGGTTGGGTCAAAGGCTCCGTCAGAATCCTCTGCGATCTTCAGAAGACGTTTCAGGTATCCGGAAAGCTCGTCGGAAATCTCCGTATCTTTTCCGCTGTCTGCATTCACCTTATAGATCTGGGACTTCTCATTGGTCCAGGAAAGAAGGTTCGTCTCCACATCTGTCAGCACAGCTGTCAGCTTACTGTTTATATCGTTACCTGTGGTATAGAGTGTTTCTGATACCACAGTATCCATTGCAAAATCTGTATCGGTATATGTCTGTACATCATTTTCCGAAGCAGCCATGCACAGCACAGGAAACAACACCGCAATTCCTGTAAATGTAGCTGCTGCCAGAAAAGTTTTCTTTTTCAGAGCCTGATATCTCATAGATCATTTTTCCTCAATTGTTCCAATGTGAATATTTTTTCTCGGGCATGCTGCGGCACATGCGTGGCAGCAAAGACATTCGCCGGATCTGCCTGTGTCGCCGTCGATATCCAGATGAGCCGGACATCTTTTTTTACAGAGACCACATTTCGGCGGACATTTCTCACGGTTTCTCCGAAACAGTGCACCCGGAAGGATTGGCATTAATGCAAAAACCGCTCCCATGGGACAGAGAAACTGGCAGAAAAACCTTTCCTGTGTACACATTCCCACAATGATCAGCACCAGGAGCACAATTCCCACCAGATATTTACTGTTCGGGAGCCGTCCTGCCGTGAGCATGGAAAAAACATCCCACGGGCTGGTTCCCGTAAGCTTTCCGTATACACCTGTAAGGCAGGAAAGCAGGATCAGTGCCAGTACGATATATTTGACTTTCTGAAGCCCGTGAACCATTTTTTCGGAAAGAGCCGGTTTCTTTTTTTTATGAAAGCATTTCATCCGGATCCAGAAAAAGCCTTCATATACGGCATCTCCGAAAGATCCGAATGTACACGCATATCCGCAGAAATGTCTTCCGAAAAAGCAGGTAAAGATCAGAAGCACTGCCGTTACAGTCAGAAAGGAATTCCACTCCACCGGCTGACCGGCCGCAATGGCAAGAAAGATCGATTTGATTCCTGCAAAGGCTGTTGAAAACAGAGACGGGGCGGCAATAAAAAATGCCAGCTGTATTCCCGCACGCATCAGCCTTACCTCCCGCTGTCTTTTTTTCATGAGTTTTCCGCCTTTCCAAGTGCCGCATCCACTGCGTTCAGGATTCCTGTGGAGCTGAACGTTGCTCCGGATACGGTATCCACATCTGTACTCTGAGCACTCAGGATGGAATCGATCACGCTCTCTGCCTGTGAAAGATATGCACTGTCCTCACCTGGGGCGCTGACTACGTTGATGGATGTGATCTCATCACCGGTAAGTGTCACCTCCACCTGAATGGTCCCGCCGTATCCCTCGGCTTCTCCTGTATAGGTTCCATCTTTATATACATTATCGGAATCTGCGGTTGCTGTGTCCTCTGCGTCTGCATCGGATACATTGCCGTCTGAAGTGTCTGTTGTTTTGTCATCGCCTGCTGCATCTGCATCACTGCTGCCTGATCCTGCAGATGCTGCCTGATTCTGCATACGATTTACATAACTCGTCTCCAGCGCACTGAGAAGTTCATTCTGCTGCTCCTGAAGTGTATCTACCTTATCTGTCAGAGTCTCGATTTCTTTTTCATTTGCCTGGGCTTTCATGCTGCTGTTATAAAAAAGCACAGCAAGAACCACTAACAGCAATGAGATCACTCTCATATAAAAATTCTGATTTTTCATCTCTTTTCTCCCTTGTATTTATAACAATTCCGTAAATTGCTGCATCAGGCTCAACTGTGCGAACATATATTGCTGCGTCAGATGCTCTCGATCTATTCCTTCAATCTGCGTATAACTGTCTTTTGGACAAATTATATAGTTTTTATCCATATACATAAATTAGTTTTGATTAATCTTTTTTATAAAATTAGATGATGTTAACTTACAGTTAGGTATTATATCACCTGTTTTTTTCTTGTCTACACTTTTGTTAGTAGTTTATAACTTTTTCCAATATGAATTTTTCTGTTTTATGTCTTTTATAAAAGAAAAATCATCGCCACTCCTCCCTTTCCGTTGGGAACAGCTGTATGAATTATGGTTAGATATCATTAACTTATGTTTGCCTTTTAATTTCGATTATGATATGATTTTTTCTGAATCTGTAACAGAAATGGAGATTTGTTTTGAAGAAAAAAGAATTGATTTTTATTGCCGGGATCCTGATTCTGGCGGGGGGGCTCTGGCTTGGTTTTCAGATTGCGGGGAAACGTTCCCATAATACGATCCGTATTACCGTTGACGGAAAAGAATTCGGAACCTATTCGCTTTCCCAGGACCAGATCATCCACATCGGAGACACCAATGTCTGCGAGATCAAAGATGGAAAAGTTACAATGATCGAAGCAACCTGCCCGGATCATTACTGTATGAAACAGAAGGCTGTGGACGAGCACGGCGGTTCCATCATCTGCCTTCCTAATAAGGTTGTGATAGAAGGGGAAAATACTGCAGAGGATTCGGATTCGGAGAGTTCGCCTAAAATTGATGCGGTGACATAAAATTTCCGGAGAATATGCGTAATGCGTGTTCTCCGTAGATTTTTCTCTGACAGATGGTATTCTGTCTGTGCTATTCCTGCAACGATATTCCTGCAACAAATGAAAGGATTTATTTATGAAACGAAAAACAGCTTATCTCGGATTATTTGCCGCAGTAGCGATCATTTTTGGATATGTGGAGTCTCTGGTCCCTGTATTTACAGGGATTCCGGGTATCAAGCTCGGGCTTGCAAACCTGGCGGTGCTTTTTATACTGGACCGATATTCCTTTAAAGAAGCGGCTCTCGTGTCCGTTGTCAGAATCCTGGTGATCGGATTTATGTTTGGAAATCTGTTCAGTATTTTGTATAGTCTGGCTGGCGCTGCGCTTAGCCTGACTGTGATGGATCTTTTGAAAAAACATTCCGGCTTCAGTCTGATCGGTATCAGTGTGGCCGGTGGTGTCACACATAATATCGGGCAGCTGATCGTTGCCATGATCGTGGTGAGCAATACGAGTTTGATGGTTTATGCACCGGCACTGCTGGTGGCAGGTGTCCTGGCGGGGATTCTCATAGGTGGGTTGACAAAGGAGGTTGTGGGACGACTTCCTTTGAATCTATAATTATGTGGTTTGCTTTTTGGATTATGGTTTTCACTTTTTGAAGTGAGGGGAAATTGTGTGGTTTGATTTTTTAGATTATAGTTTTCACTTTTTGAAGTGAGATAAATTGGGTAGTTTGATTTTTTGAGATTGTAGTTTTCACCTTTTGAAGTGAGAGGAAATTGGATGGTTTGATTTTTTTGGATTATAGTTTTCACTTTTTGAAAGTGGGTAATTTGCGAGAAGGGGAAGCACTCATAGTTGCGAAGGCCGTCTCCCCTTCTCGCGCTCTTCCCCTCCTGGCCACGCCGCTGTGATGCGTTGTGGAATGTGTAAATGTATCGGCTCAGTCCTGTATTCTGCTGTATCGGCAGTGACAGGCTGAGCCGATTATTGATTCTGCCATGTATTCTGCTGCACTGGCAGTAGCAGGTTGAACCGATTATTGATTCTGCACTGTATTCTGCTGTACTGGCAGTAGCAGGCTGAGCTGATTATTGATTCTGCACTGTATTCTGCTGCACTGGCAGTAGCAGACTGAGCCGATTATTGATTCTGCACTGTATTCTGCTGTACTGGCAGTAGCAGGCTGAGCCGATTATTGCTTCGGCACTGTATTCTGCTTCACTGGCAGTAGCAGGCTGAGCCGATTATTGATTCGGCGCTGATTATTACTTCTGCACTGTTTGTTGCTTCTGGCTGAATGGGAAAGTGGCCTGCGTAGCGGGCCTGTTCTCTGAATTGTGGTGTATCGCTGTTATTCAGGAACAGGCTTTGCCAATATATTTACGTCAGCATAAATCGGCTCAACCTTCCACAGCCAACGTAGTAGAATCCATCGCCCCTCCAATATCTTCACATATTTCTACAGCCTACAATAGCTGCGTGCCCGGAAAGGGGGAGCTCGAGGGGGAAAAGCGGGCTTCGCAACTTTGAGTGCTTTCCCCCTCGTACCTGCCCATGCCAAAATGGTCCCCCTGAAAGGGAAAGTACCTGCGTTTCATGCATCCTCCCGGAAAGGGCATCACCTGCGTTTCATGCATCCTCCCGGAAAGGGAAAACATCCTCCGGAAGGCGATCAGGCTTCGGTTTCATCATGGAACTGCGGGATCGGAGTTACCGGAGGATAAGGATCCACCGGAGGTTCATCAAACTCTCCGGAAATATTCCGATAGAAAACTGCCATACAGGTTTCTATATAAGGCACCAGCCAGATCAGTGCCAGATACAATGTAAATATGGAAAAAATGATCCACGGAACAAAACTTAAGAGCATTTTCATATATTCCCAGTAATGTCCCTTCATAAGCTTTGCACTGGCTTTCAGTGCCTGCACTCCTTTTATGTCCGAATTATCGGACAGGATGTAATAGCTCATGGTGAACGGCATAGCTGCCAGCAGGTTCAGCGCGAACCCGAGAAGTGTGAGCAGCATGTAAGTTACTGCCCAGTTCATCTGCTCCTCCGTTGTATTTCCCATATTGCTTGTAAAAGAAAACCACGCCAGTGGAAGTGATGTCACCAGATTGATCAATGCCAGCACAAAGGATGCCACGATCACATGATCCGGCTGATGGCTGAAAAAGTACAGAAGGTCTCCGAAAGAGTAGGCTTCCCTTCTGGAAATATTCAGATAGATCCGGTAAAGTCCTGCGGAAAAAATACAGATCACCAGAGAAAGGACAAAGCTGAATACCTCTCCTCCAATGATCGCATACAGGGAATCTCCCGGAAAAAGTGCTGTGGAAATATAGCTTGAAACTGCGCTCATCGCCGCAACCGCAATACTCCCGATCACAGGGACCGTAAAATTACCGGCCAGAGTTTCCCCTGCCAGCTTCTTACAGCCCTTCAGATTTTTTCTCATAATTCTGTATCCCTTCGTTATAGAAGGCGGAGACTCATCCAAGCCTCCGCCCCGTCATTTTTTACTTCAGATATATCATATTCTCATATTTCACATCTGTTTAGTCTGCAAGATTAAACGCATCATGTACCGCATTCATGGCACGTACGCCATCTTTCTCGTTAATGAGAACCGTCACACGGATCTCAGATGTTGCGATCATATTGATGTTCACACCCTCATTGTAAAGGCTCTCGAACATTTTTGCAGCAACACCCGGATTGCTCATCATACCTGCTCCTACAATAGAAAGCTTGGCAATGTTTTTCTCCGCATGAAGCTCAGAATAGGCGATGCGTGCCTGGTTAGCTTCCAGAACACCCATCGCATCGTCCAGATCATTTTTATCAACAGTAAAGGAAATGTCCTTGGTTCCGGCACGGCCGATAGACTGAAGGATCATATCCACATTGATATTTTTCTTAGCCAGGGTATCAAAAAGCTTAAATGCCACTCCTGGTGAATCTTTAAGTCCGATCACAGCAATACGTACTGCATCTGTATCCAGAGCAACACCGCTGATCAGCATTCTCTCCACTGTTACTTCCTCCTTTACCACAGTTCCTTCGCTGTTGTTGAGACTGGAACGTACCACCAGCGGCACGCCGTATTTCTTTGCCATCTCCACAGAACGGTTATGAAGCACTCCCGCACCCAGAGTTGCCAGATCAAGCATCTCATCGTAAGTGATCTCCTTGAGCTTGCGGGCATTCGGAACCTTACGCGGGTCAGCGGTATAAACACCGTCCACATCGGTATAGATCTCACAGGCATCTGCATGAAGCGCTGCCGCAAGAGCTACAGCTGTGGTATCAGAACCGCCACGTCCAAGTGTGGTATAGTCATTATATTTATCAATGCCCTGGAAGCCTGTGACCACAACGATCCTGCGGTTATCCAACTCTCTGCGGATACGTGCCGCATCGATCTTTTTCAGGCGTGCGCTGCCATGTGCACTTGTTGTGTGCATAGCTACCTGAAAGGCGTTCAGAGAAACAGCCGGTACTCCCAGACTGTCCATAGCCATGGACATCAGTGCCACTGACATCTGCTCTCCGATGGTAAAAAGCATATCCATCTCACGTTTCGGAGGTTTGTCATTGATATCCTTTGCCATGGTGATCAGCTCATCGGTATACTTACCCATTGCAGAAAGCACGACCACCACGTCGTTTCCTTTTTTGTAATCTTCGATACATCTTCTGGCAACATTAAAGATACGCTCTTTGTTTGCCACAGAAGTACCGCCGAATTTTTTTACAATCAACATGTTCTTTTCTTCCCTTCGGCATCAATCCTTTACACGGATCATTGCCAGTACTTTTCCGGTAAGCTTGCTGATCTTCTCATAATATTCAGCCTGCTTCATCACCGGTGTGATAAATCCGAATTCGTCCGGAAGGTCATCCGGCTCGATGGTCTGTACATCACCAAAAGCTTTTTCCACTTCATCCATAGTAGTATCAGACACACGTACGAAGAAACGTCCCTCAACTTCATCCATATCCATAAGCTTCAAAGCATAGCTGCTCCAGTTTGTCATGATATTTCTGTGGAGATGCTTTGCTTCATCCACAACATCTGCAACTACTGCACTTGCAGTCGGAAGCTTACCTGCTCCGCTTCCGTAGAACATGGCATCTCCAAGAACATTTCCGTGCACAAATACTGCATTAAACACATCATTTACACTGTAAAGCGGGCTGCTCTGGCCTACCAGGAACGGCGCTACCATTGCATAGAAAGCATCTCCGATCCTGCGGCTTGTGGCAAGAAGCTTGATGGTCATGCCAAGCTCTTTTGCATATTCCATATCTGCCGGTGTGATCTTTGTGATTCCTTCTGTATAAATATCCTCGTAATTCAGGAATTTTCCGTATGCAAGTGAAGAAAGGATGGCGATCTTACGGCATGCGTCAGCACCTCCTACGTCTGCAGTCGGATCTGCCTCTGCATAGCCCCTTGCCTGAGCTTCCTTCAGAACCGTATCAAAATCACAGTTCTCTGTGCTCATCTTGTAAAGCATGTAGTTGGTGGTTCCGTTAAGGATTCCTGTGATCTCATCGATCTCATCTGCTGTCAGTGAAGAATTCAGTGCACGAATGATCGGGATACCGCCGCCGCAGCTTGCCTCAAAAAGGAAATTGATATTTTTTTCTTTTGCGATCTCCATGAGCTCGGAACCATGCTTGGCTACCAGAGCCTTATTGGATGTGCTTACGCTCTTTCCTGCCTGAAGCGCTCTTTTTACAAAGGTATAAGCCGGCTCGATCCCGCCCATAACCTCAACAACAATATCTACCTCCGGATCGTTTACGATCACTTCATAATCATGAACCAGAACTTTCTCAACCGGATCTCCCGGAAAATCTCTTAAATCAAGAACGTACTTGATGTTAATCTCATCTCCAGCTCTCTTGTTAATGCTCTCATGATTGGTGTTGATGACTTCAACAACTCCGCTTCCTACTGTACCGTAGCCTAATACTGCTATGTTTATCATATGCTTACTCCCTGCCTAAAATTTTCAAATAGTGTATACCGTCTCTCTGCTCAATATCCTCCACCATAGCCTCTGCGTCGCCTTCTCCCGGAAGGATGTCAACGCTCAGCGTCAGCGTTGCGACTCCGTTAATGGGAATACTCTGATGTATGGTCAGGATATTACCGTGAAAACGGGCAATCGTCTGCAGCACCATTGATAAAAGCCCCGGCTCATCGTCCATCTGAATGATAAAGGTGATGGTCTTTCCCTTGGTCTCCTCGTGGAAAGGAAAAATATCGTCCTTATATTTGTAAAAAGAACTGCGGCTGATCCCGGTCCTTTCAGCAGCTTCCTGAACAGTAGCCACCCGGTTGGATTCCAGCAGTCTCTTGGCCTCAACCACCTTGAGAAGTACCTCCGGCACTGCCCGTTCTCTTACTACATAGTATTTTTTCTTTTCAACCTGTTTCTGCATAGCAACCTCTCTGACTGCTGTTCACATTGTGGCCAGCAGCCTCCTGTCCGTTTCATAAAGACAACTGTTTTTGTACAAGAGATATATTATCATAATAAAAGAAACTCCACAAGCGCTTTTTTGCCTGCGGAGTCCTTTTCTCTGAATTTATGGGGTTCCGTGACAGTAATGTTATTCTTTCTTTTTCGCCAGCGCGATCCATTTCAGGTATGCATTGATAAAAATGTCAATACCACCGTCCAGAACTGCGTCAACATTACCGGTTTCTTCATTGGTTCTATGGTCTTTTACCATGGTGTATGGCTGCAGGACATAGGAACGGATCTGGTTTCCCCAGCCGATATCTGTCACTTCGCCTCGAATGCCGGAAAGCTTCTCCTCGGCTTCCTGCTGTTTCAGCAGATACAGCTTGGCCTTCAGCATCTGCATGGCCTTGTCCTTGTTCATGTGCTGAGAACGTTCATTCTGGCACTGTACCACGATTCCTGTCGGAAAATGGGTGATACGGATCGCAGAGGATGTCTTGTTGATATGCTGTCCACCGGCACCACTGCTTCGGTAGGTATCGATACGGATATCGTCGTCATTGATCTCTACGTCCAGATCCTTCTTGATATCCGGCATAACATCACAGGATACAAATGAGGTCTGTCTCTTTCCTGCTGCATTAAACGGAGAAATACGTACAAGACGATGAACACCCTTCTCGGATTTCAGATAACCGTAGGCGTTCTCTCCGTTCACCTGGAAGGTTACGGATTTCACACCGGCCTCATCACCGTCAAGGTAATCCAGGACCTCCAGCGCAAAGCCTTTCTTCTCCGCCCATCTGCTGTACATACGATAAAGCATTCCGCACCAGTCACAGGCCTCTGTTCCGCCGGCTCCTGCGTTCAGCTTGATGATGGCATTCTCTCCGTCGTACTCTCCGGAAAGAAGCGTCTTCACACGGATGCTGTCAAAGCTTGCCTGGAACTCATCCAGCATTTCCTGGATCTCAGGGACGATCTCAGGATCATTCTCCTCATATCCCATCTCGATCATAGTTTCCATATCTTCCATCTGCGTTTCCAGATTATGGTATGTCTCAATATCGTCCTTGAGACTCTTTAACTGTTTCATCTTCATCTGGGATGCTTCCGCATTATCCCAGAAATCAGGCGCCTCCATCTCGCGCTCTAATTCTTCGACCTTCTGCTCTTTGTTAGCGAGGTCAAAGTGAATCCCTCACTTCCACTAATGGCTCTGTGTATGTTGCAAGAATACTCTTGAACTGATCTAACTCAACCACAGCTTCACCTTCTTTCTATATATTGATACAGGATTTCCTGCCTGTCTTATACAATACCATATGGGCATGGAAATTACAACGAAAACGTGGTCAGGGCGTAAATATCCCCTCTCCTGTGCTTCAGAAGTGGCAGCTGCTCCCGGACTTTTTTTACCTCGTCCAAATCCAGTTCCACTATCTCCACGTCCGGCTTTTCTTCCATTTCCATGAGGACTTTTCCCCAGGGGTCTGCGGCAATGGAGTGACCCCAGGAATGATACCCGGCGTTCAGGTCTCTGGCTGGTGCAGCTCCGATGGTGTATACCTGGTTATCCACGGCTCTCTGGCGGAACATCAGCTCCCAGTGAAGGGGCCCTGTTGTCATGTTAAAAGCAGCCGGCACGATGATTACCTGGGCGCCTTCGTCCACCATCAGCCTGGCAAGCTCCGGAAAACGGAAGTCGTAGCAGATGCAAAGGCCCATCTTACCAAATTCTGTATCAAAAACCGTCACCTGGTCTCCCGGTGTCAGGGTATCGGATTCTTTAAAATACTGACCGCCTTTTACATCAATGTCAAAAAGATGCATCTTCCGGTGCTTACCGATCTGATGACCATTTCTGTCAAAGACATAGGAAGTGTTATAAATATTGCCGGCTTCATCTCTCTCCGGCATACTTCCTGCTACGAGATAAATTCCGTGTTCTGCCGCCAGTCGGGAACATTTTTCCCAGGTATCTCCCCTCTCTGGTTCCGCATATTCCGGAAAGTATTTGTTCTCGTAGGGGCAGCAGAACATTTCGGGCAGGACTGCCAGATCGATCCCCTGAAGCTCCGGGCTGGCAAGAAGTTCTGCCGCCTGGGTGATATTGCGAAATTTATCAGTATATACATGTGTCTGAAGAATTGCAGTTTTTATAATTGCCATATTATCATGTCCCTTCTCTTACAGCGAAAATTAGTATCTGTTATATTGACGCAGGATGACTTTCTCATATGCAGGGCGAGGAAATGAAGCGTAGCGGTGGCTACGGCGATTGACGACAACGCAGCATATAAAAAATCAGACAAGTCTATATGACGGTTATTTAATATTCGCTGTACTCTGTTCCTGTGTAACAGAAATTCCAGAAAAAATAGCCCCACCGCATCATCCGGGTGAGACTATTTTTATCTTCCTTCTCAGATCCTGGCAGTCTTACGTCCGCAGCACTGTTTGTATTTCTTGCCGCTTCCGCATGGGCATGGATCATTCGGGTATACTTTATCTTCTTTTCGCTGAACCGGTTTCTTCGGACCTGCGCTGTCATCTTTGTTTGTGCCGGTTACCTCAGCAACCTGCTCACGCTCAATCTTCTGCTCCACATGAACATGATACAGCATACGTACAGTGTCTTCCTGAATGGAGCTGATCATGCTGTTAAACATCTCGAATGCGTTCATCTTGTACTCAACAACCGGATCTCTCTGGCCGTATGCCATCAGACCGATACCCTGACGGAGCATTTCCATATCATCGATGTGATCCATCCATTTGCTGTCGATGCATTTCAGAAGGACAACTCGCTCAAGCTCACGAAGCTGTTCCGGTTCCGGGAACTCAGCCTCTTTTGCTTCATAAAGCTTCACAGCCTCTTCCTTCACAATGTGCTTGATCTCATCTTTCTTATGGCCTTTTACCTTCTCTGCGGTCAGCGGGTGGATCGGGATGATCGGAGTGATCGCAGTGTTGAACTCATTAAGATCCCACTCGGAAGAATCCATGTCATCGGAAAAGCACATGTCTGTCATGCTGTCTACGATATCTGTGATCATCTTGTAGATGGCATCACGCATATTCTCACCGTCAAGTACCTGGCGGCGCTCCTCATAGATGATCTCTCTCTGCTCATTGTTAACCTGATCATAGTCGAGAAGATTTTTACGGATACCGAAGTTGTTGAACTCGATCTTCTCCTGGGCTTTCTCGATAGCATTGGAAAGCATCTTGTGCTCGATCTGCTCATTCTCCTCAACACCAAGGGATGTGAACACCTTCATCAGTCTCTCGGAACCGAACAGACGCATCAGGTCATCCTCAAGGGAAATGTAGAAACGGGATTCACCCGGATCTCCCTGTCGTCCGGAACGTCCACGGAGCTGGTTATCGATACGTCTTGACTCATGACGCTCGGTACCGATGATCTTCAGACCGCCGGCCTCTCTTGCCACATCGTCAAGCTTGATATCGGTACCACGGCCTGCCATGTTGGTCGCGATGGTAACGGCATCTGCCTGTCCTGCCTGAGCTACGATCTCAGCCTCAAGCTCATGGAACTTGGCATTCAATACATTGTGGGGGATTCCCTCTCTCTTCAGCATTCTGCTGAGAAGCTCGGAAGTCTCGATGGTGATCGTACCAACCAGTACCGGCTGATGTTTTGCGTGCGCTTCCTTAACTGCCTCTACAACGGCGTTGAATTTCTCTTTCTTTGTCATGTAAACAGCATCGTCAAGGTCTTTACGCTGTACTACACGGTTGGTCGGGATCTCTACAACGTCCATGCCGTAAATATCACGGAACTCTTTTTCTTCGGTGAGGGCTGTACCTGTCATACCACCTTTTTTGTCATATTTGTTGAAAAAGTTCTGGAAGGTAATGGTTGCGAGAGTCTTGCTCTCTCTCTTAACCTTCACATGCTCTTTCGCCTCGATCGCCTGATGAAGACCATCGGAGTAACGACGGCCCGGCATGATACGTCCGGTAAACTCATCAACGATCAGGATCTCGTCATCTTTTACAACATAATCCTGATCCTTGTGCATCAGATTATGTGCACGAAGTGCAAGGATGATGTTGTGCTGGATCTCCAGGTTTTCCGGATCTGCCAGGTTCTCGATATTAAAGAATTTCTCAACCTTCTTGATACCCTGCTCGGTAAGGTTGACGATCTTATCTTTCTCATTTACAACGAAGTCACCGGTCTCGATAACCTCCTCACCCATGATGGCTGCCATCTTGGTCATCTCATGGCTGGCCTCACCACGCTCCAGCTGCTGTGCAAGGATATCGCACACCTCATAAAGCTTGGTGGACTTGCCGCTCTGTCCGGAAATGATCAGAGGTGTACGTGCCTCATCGATCAGGACAGAGTCGATCTCATCGATGATACAGTAGTGAAGATCTCTCTGAACAAGCTGTTCTTTATAGATGACCATGTTGTCACGAAGATAATCAAATCCAAGTTCGTTGTTTGTTACGTATGTGATGTCACATCCGTATGCCGCACGACGCTCTTCCGGCTTCATGTCGTTAAGTACCACGCCTACAGTCAGGCCAAGGAACTCGTGAACCTTACCCATCCACTCAGCATCTCGTTTTGCCAGGTAGTCGTTGACGGTTACGATGTGGACACCTTTACCCTCAAGGGCATTCAGATATGCAGGAAGTGTGGAAACAAGAGTTTTACCTTCACCTGTTTTCATCTCGGCGATACGGCCCTGGTGAAGGATGATACCACCGATGATCTGTACACGGTAATGCTCCATTCCAAGTACACGCTTGGCTGCCTCACGTACGGTGGCAAATGCCTCCGGAAGAAGATCATCCAGTGTTGCACCTTCTGCAAGACGTTTCTTATATTCTCTTGTCTTGTCTCGTAACTGCTCATCCGTAAGCTGCTGCATCTGAGACTGATAGCTTTCGGTTTTTTCAACCAGCGGCATGATACGTTTTACCTCACGCTGGCTGCGGGTTCCAAATACTTTTGAAAAAACATTCATGTTTCTGCTCCAATCATTTTATTCGAATAAGACTGCTGTCTCTGATCTGTCCAATTTTGGATCATTCCAGTTCTCTGTTGATATCCGTTATACTGGATCACATATGGTATATATTCTACCACTTTCCTGTTATAAAAACAATGAACAATTATTTAACAAATCATGTCAGGAACAACAGAAAATATCCCGCATAGGATCCTGTTTTCAAGGATCCCGCGGGATATTACAGATCTTATTTCCTTACTTTTGCATTTTTCACACTGCTCCAGGTACTGTAATATGTCTTTCCGCTCACTTTTTTGTATGCACGGATACGAACATAATAAGTGCTTCCCTTTTTCAAACCGGAAAGTGTTCGGGTCAGTGCACTGGCGGACACTGTCCTGGCTCCTCTCATGGACCTTGAGGCCGCATACTGGATCTGATAGCCGGAAGCACCAGCTGCTTTTTTCCAGCGGACAGTCAGCTTCCCGGAAGCCTTGCTGGACGGTTTGTACTGCACCGGAGCTGTCAGACGGACGATCCGGCTGCCGTTTTTGTTATAAGCACTTAAAGCAGAGCCCTTGTATGCGCGGACTGTATAAGTATACATGGTTCCTGATTTTACTGATCCGTCTGTATAGACCAGCGTATTGCTTCCGCTTACGGTAGCGATATTGCCCCACTTGCTGCTGTTTCCGGTCCTTCGATAAATCTTATAGCCGGAAGCATTTGCAGCTTTTTTCCATTTGAAGACGATGCCGGCAGGGCTGTTGGAAGTGCCGGATAACCCGGGAGTGGTGAGCTTTACAGTTGTTAAGGGCCGCGGACCGGAACTGGTATACGGCTGACTGTACTTCATCAGTCTTTTTCCATTCAGATTTCTGATAAACATACTTCTGGAAAAAGATATACATGTTATAAGTTGCGGCTTTATTTATTCCTTTGGCAGATCCGATCCGCCATGTAGTATTCTTCCTGTTATCGGTTGGATTTGGTGAAGTACTCCAGTAAACCGGCACCCACTTCACATCTCCGGGCCCGGGATTTAAATTTGTAGTTCCCGCACCGGTCACGGTAAAATTATAATATTTATTCGGAGTAAATTTCAGCGGAGAATCCAGCCCTCTTACAAAACTATCTTTGACATCTGGTATAGAAGGTGTATAGGTCGGTGTCGGCGTCACATCATATTTCGGGCGGGTTCCCCTGTAATTCAACTTTAATTTTTTCAGGTTGCTGGTTCTTCCGTCTGAACCCAATACCTTAAGATACAGATCAAATTCTTTCTCTGTATCCAGATTCTTAAGATATATCACAAAGCTTCTGTTTGCAGTAACCGCCACACGAGAGTTTCCCGTATCGACCCTCGGAACATCAGATGTTCCGTCCTTTTTTCTCGCTACAGCTTTGTAGTAGCAGGCTCCGTTTGCATCAACTTTAAGTGTCACATTTACAGAACTGCGGCTTACCCATTTTTCTCCGGTCCATTTTACGTTTATTTTTGGCACCGGTGTTGGTGTCACTGTCAGTTCAGGATCCGCTGTCGGTGTCACTGTCGGTTCTGGATCCGTTATCGGTGTCACTGTCGGTTCCGGACCCGCTGTCGGTGTCACTGTCAGCTCCGGAGCTGACGCTGACATAGCTTCTGCGTTTTCTTCTTCCATACCGTCTCCTGCTTCTTCAGGTATCAGTTCTGTCAATAATACTTCCGGATCATCCTCACTGGAGATCTCTTCTGAAACTCCTTCCTCAGCTCCGCCGAAAGCATCCTCGCTGTTCTCCGCATTTTCCGCGTTTTCCACATCTTCCATGGTTGCATCGGAAGAGTTATCCACCATTTCCTCAGAAATATCCTCACTTTCTTCTGCAGGCTGCTCAGTCTCTCCCACAGGTTCTGTAGTTTCCTCTGCGGAAAACAGCTCCTGGCTGTCCCCAGCATTTTCTGTGATTTCTGCATCACCGCTGCCAAACTCTGCAGCCATACCGGTTGCCGGAAGCACCGTCACACAAAGTGCAACACTAAAAAAAGTGCCAGAACTTTTTTCTTCATTTACCTTCCTCCTTTTCTCCGTGAGTTACATATTTGTTATGTCAAGGAGATATTCGCACTCCACACAGTATTATTTTTCAGAAAGTGGGGCTGACTGAAACTTGTACTGTACAGACTGTATCTTATCCGTAGACTGCCATTTGGAATCCTTGCAGGTATATTTGCGGAAGAAAACATACAGATTAAAAGTTCCCTCCTGGTCGATTCCTTCCTTGGAACCGATCTTCCAGGTGCTTCGGATCCGGTTGGAATTCGGATTCGCAGATGTGCTCCAGTAAACAGGCACCCACTTAATGTCTCCGTTTTCCGGATCCTCATTATCGGTACCTGCACCGATAACCTTAAAATCATAAAATGTATCCGGGTAGAATTCCAGAGGAGAATCCAGCCCCTCTACCGTACTGTCCTCTGCCTTTGGTTTGGATGCTTTATGTTTTTTCTCAGAATCTGTTTTTTTCGCCGGGCGGCTGTCCTGATCCAGCTCCATCCGCTTCAGATCACTTAATTTCCCATTCTCATCCTCAATCTGGATATACAGATCAACTGCCTGGTCTGTATCCAGGTCTGCAAGTGTGATCCCGAACTCTTCATCCTCACTGATCAAAACCTCATCATTCACGGTATTTCCGGTCTCGATCTGAGGCACCTGGGGATTTCCGTCTTCCCCCCGCTCTGCCCATTTATAATAGCAGACGCCGTTAACGGCTGACGTAAGCGTTATCTCTGCCTGGGAATAGCTGTCCCATTTAAATCCTGTCCATTGTATTTCTGACTTTTGGGAATCCTTTGTATTGTTTTCTCCGGAACTCAGTTCCAGGTCCTCCACAGTCTGTTCTTTTATGGTGTCACCACTGTTAAATTCCGCTGCCATACAGGTAGCCGGTATCATGGTCATACCAAGAGCTGCACTTAAGATCACCACAGGAAGCTTCTTTTTTCTTTTTCATTTTTCCTTCCTCCTTTCGCATATGTCTTCATTATATAATTCTCCCCTATTGCTTGCAACAGAAAAGAAGCCTGATTTTGCTGTGACATAAAAGGCTCCGGAAACCTGCCGATTTCTCACACAGATTCCCGGAGCCTTCCATTCAATATTCAGTTGTGATAATAAAATCCCCTATCAGAACTCTGGTTCGATCAGTCCGTAAGTATTTCCTTTACGTTTATAAACTACGTTAACCTGCTCTGTCTCAGCATTAAAGAATACAAAGAAATTATGTCCGAGAAGCTCCATCTGTACGCATGCATCTTCCGGATACATTGGTTTGATCCCGAATTTCTTGGTACGGATGATCTTAACTTCCTCATCCTCTTCATAATCCTTATCAAGGTATGCCTTCTGGAAGTTTGTGGATTCCTGCTGCTTGTCAACGATCTTGTTCTTGTATTTACGAAGCTGACGCTCAATTACCTCTTCAACCAGATCGATGGATACATACATATCATTGCTTACCTGCTCGGAACGGATAATGTTACCTTTCACAGGGATCGTTACCTCGATCTTCTGGCGATCCTTCTCAACGCTTAAGGTTACTGAAATCTCAGTTTCAGGAGTGAAATACCTTTCAAGTTTACCAAGCTTGTCCTCAACAGCTGTTTTAAGTCCTTCGGTTACTGCTATATTCTTTCCACTAATAATAAATTTCATGACTTCCATCCCCTTTGCTGTTTTATGTTGCTATTATAACATATTAAATTGAATTTTAACATCACTTTTCAAAAATTTCATAAATTTTTTCCAAATTTATTCGATATATTCCTTCAAAATGTTTTTTTTGTCGTGAATGCGCAACTATTAGAGTATTTCATCTAATTAATTCATTACAAATGTATATCTGCACACCAGTGCCAGAAGATTGATGGGACAAAAGCATCTGCTTCACTATTTGTATATACTATTTCATTTTAGCCAGAGCTTCAAAGGGTATACTTCCGCCAAAAATATCCAAAGCACTGCCAACAGTCACATCCAGTCTGCCCTGACCTGCTTTTCGAAGCTCTTCAATATCTGCCATAGAACCCACACCGCCTGCATAGGTCACCGGATGGGCTGTATACTGTCCCAGAAGCTTTGCAAGCTCTGTTTCCACACCTCGGGCCTTTCCTTCCACATCCACTGCATGGACCAGAAATTCGTCGCAGAAGCTTCCAAGCCTTTCCATCAGCTCCGGTGTCACGATCTCTTCTGTAAATTTCTGCCATCGGTCTGTGACAATATAATATTTGCCATCTTTTTTGCGGCAGCTCAGGTCAAGTACAAGATGTTCTTTTCCCGCTGCATCACGGATCTTCTCCAGATTTTCCCAGGAGATCACTCCGTTTTTAAACACATAGGAGGTTACGATCACGTGGCTGGCGCCAGCCTCCAGATATTCTGCCGCATTCTCCGGGCAGATGCCGCCTCCGATCTGAAGCCCTCCGGGATATTTTCCCAGAGCCTGAAGTGCCTGGGCTTTCGTCGCTTCATAGTTCGGGGAATCCTTTCCGTTCAGAAGGATCACATGACCGCCCTTTAATCCTGCCTTCTTATAAAGCTCTGCATAGAATGCCGCATCCTGCTCTGACACAAAATTTTCTGCCGCCTGATCCCCCTGATCCTTCAGGCTTCCTCCTACGATCTGTTTTACTTTTCCGTTATGTATATCAATGCATGGTCTGAATTTCATAATCCTGTCCTCCATTTTCTTTCCATGCACTGATAATAGCATCTGAAACAGTTTTATGCAATGCTGTGGTAAAATATCTGTTATCTTCCTTCTACCGCATTTCCCACTGCGTTTCCGATATCATCCACTGCATTACCTACGCCGTCGCCAAGGTCCTTTACACTGTCACCCAGCTCACCGGATACAGTTCCGTCATTTTCGTTTCTGTCAGCATCCGCAGCTCCGGGTGCTGCTGTCCCGTTATTTCCATTTCCTGCAGGCGTCACGGTAATATTTCCATCGGACATCTCATTGTTATCCATGCCGGAATCCTTAATGCTCTCTCCATTGTCCTTCACACCGTCATTGTCTGCTTTTTCTTCCATAGTTTCATCTTCTGCGGCAGTATTTTCGTTTGTATCTTTTTCCTTATCCTTCGTGTTTTTATCTTTTTCATCCACTGTTTCATCCGCATTGTTTACCTCTGTGCCGCAGGCTGTAAATGTACACAGAGACAGGGTAAGCAAAGTACCAAAAAGAATCGCCTTCCATTTTTTCATATGATCTTCTCCTTTTTCTAAAAAATTCTGTATTCCTAATATGGCACTTTTTCCGCTATCCTATTCTGGGAAAAATTTCAAAAACCGCAATTTCATCCAAAAAAGACGGGGTCCGATCTTACACGAACTCCGTCTGTATTACCTGTATTTTATTCTGTTGCGGCTCAATCTGTCAGAATCAGCCGATCACGTCACTCATATCATAACGTCCTGCCGGTTTGCCTGCAAGGAATTTGGCTGCTTCTACAGCACCTTTTCCAAAAATAGCCTTGGAATATGCAGTATGCTTGAACTCGATCACTTCGTCCTGACCTGCAAAAATTATCTCATGCTCACCTACGATAGTTCCGCCGCGAACTGCGGAGATACCGATCTCCTTATCATCGCGTTTTTCACGTTTCTGGCTGCGGTCATATACATAATGATACTGGTTATCCATAGCTTCATTAATGCTGTCTGCCAGCGCAAGTGCAGTACCACTTGGTGCGTCTAATTTCAGGCGGTGATGCTTCTCTACGATCTCCATATCAAAGCCTGCAGCTGCAAGAACCTTAGCTGCGTCCTGAACCAGCTTCAGAAGTGTGTTGATACCAAGAGACATGTTTGCGGATTTCAGCACTGCTACCTTTCGGGATGTTTCTTCCACTTTTGCAAGCTGCTCCTGGCTTAAACCGGTACTGCACAGAACAACCGGGATCTGGCGTGCCGCGCTGTACTCAAGAAGCTTGTCTGTTGCCTTTGCGGAAGAAAAATCAATGATCGCATCTGCCTCTACCTGACATGCGTCAATATCGGTAAATACCGGATAGCTGTTTTTTCCCTGATCTGCAATATCAATACCTGCTACGATCTCAGCATCCGGATCTTTCTCCACAATGCCGCTGATGACCTGGCCCATATGTCCGTTGCAGCCGTGCATGATGATTTTTACCATAGTATATTCTCCTTTACCTTTCGCTTACAGTCAGATCATTTAGCAAGCTTAAGGCCGAATTTCTCGATCTCTTTTGCAAGAGCGGCCTTTGTGCCCTCTTCCATCTCGCAGAGCGGCATACGAAGCGGCCCTACGTTCATTCCCATAAGGTTCATAGCTGTCTTAACAGGAATCGGATTTACTTCGCTGAACAGCGCATTGATCAGCGGAAGAGCTTTCAGCTGATCCTCTGTTGCTCCCTTGGTGTCGCCGTCGAAATATTTCATGACCATGTCATGTGTAAACTTCGGTGCAACGTTGGAAAGTACGGAGATAACTCCAAGTCCGCCAAGAGAAAGAATCGGAAGTACCTGATCATCATTTCCGGAGTAAAGCTCAAGCTGTCCGTCTGCCAGAGACATCATCTTGGCGATCTGGGAAAGATCTCCCGTTGCTTCCTTGATTCCGACAATGTTCTTTACATTCTTTGCAAGGTAAGCTGCTGTAGCCGGCTGGATGTTGCAGCCTGTACGACTCGGTACGTTGTACATGATGAGCGGAGTTTCCGGAACTGCATTGGCAATTGCTGTGTAATGAGCGATAAGACCCTTCTGTGTAGCCTTGTTATAGTAAGGTGTTACAATAAGAAGAGCGTCTGCGCCATAGGAAGCTGCTTCCTTGGACATCATAATCGCTGTCTCTGTACAATTGGAACCTGTTCCTGCGATAACAGGCACACGTTTGTTAACTTTGTCAATTGTGAACTTAATTGTCTGAAGATGCTCTCCGTGTGTCAGAGTAGAAGATTCTCCTGTTGTTCCACAGATAACGATGGCGTCTGTACTGTTCGCGATCTGATCCTCAAGGATCTCCTCAAGTTTCTCAAAATTCACCTTACCGTCTTCATGCATAGGTGTTACGATTGCAACGCCTGTTCCTTTAAAAATTGCCATTTGTCTTCCTCCTTCTTTCTTCTGTGAAATATTGCTTATTCCCGTTCCTGGTCAGTCAGCTCTGTTGTTATCGTGGTAATACTATCCACATAGGGCTTCAAAGCATCCGGAAGCCAGCGTCCGGTCATAATTATATGCATACTTTCATCCTTCTGCTTAAGCATATCGATGATCGTCTCAACTGGAGCGATTCCTTTATCCATAAGCCCGAGGATCTCATCCAGCAGCAGAAAATCACACTCTCTGGTAGCAATTACCTTCCGTGCGAAATTAAGGCCATTGAGAATATTGGTTCTCTCTTCTGCCTTTTCCTGCTCACTCAGGTCATTATAGCAGGTGTCCATTTTTTCGAAACGGAAAATCTTGAAATCAAAATTATCCAGTTCCTCAAGGAAATCCAGTTCTCTGCGTTCCCTGCCCTTGAGGAACTGTATGATGATCACACTTTTTCCCTGTGTAGCAAAGCGCAGCCCCCGGCCTACAGCCAGAGTTGTCTTTCCTTTCCCGTTCCCGCAATAAACCTCTGTTATTTCTCTTTCCATGATTTTTCCTCTTACTGTTAGTAAAACCGGTAATTCCCCATTTTTCTGATTTTTTTAATATTACCGCAGATTGGCTGGAAATGCAAGTGTTACCTTAATGTTCTCACCACTATTCCAAAATATATCCAATGTTACTCAACATATTCCAATTTACTCACCGAAACTTCATAGGCAATCCTTTTTTCTGTTTCGTTTTCACTAATCCGTTTCATGTACTCCCTGCTCTGGATCCTGCCCCAGATCAGTACATGCCCGCCTACTTCAAAAGCAGAAGCATATCTGGCATTTCTTCCCCAGCATATACATGGTATGTAATCGGATTTTCCGTAAGGTCGATTAACTGCCATCAGAAGATCTGCGATCTCTCTTCCCAACGGTGTTTTTCTGTATACAGGCGGTTTACAGATATATCCGTCCAAAAAAATCTGATTGACCGGCACAGTTTCTTCTTCCTCCCCCACAAACTTCACTTCCCGGGCAAAGACTGAAAGCACAAGCCGGTTTCTCTTTTCTTCATGACGGTTATAGGATCGGAACTGTCCGTGGATCTCGATATATTTTCCCACATAATCCTGTGTGATATCGATCAGTCGCTCAGACACCATCACCGGGATCCTGTCCTCCGAATCGCTGAGACGTTTTACCAGGATATCCATCATGTAAAATCCTTCTCCAAAGACCTGATGGCTGAAAGTAAACCCCGTAGCGATCCGTCCCATAACGGATACCTGATTGTTTTCAATAATTTTATCTGCCATAATAAGTAGCTCTCCTTCCTCTTCGTGTATTTCGTCTATATCAATCTATGTGTATTTGCGGTATAATATGCCTGAAAAATGAAAAACCAAAAATATTTTTTTATGTCTTGTAATCTCACAAAAATGTGATAGACTATAAATTTGGACATCATTTTTAACAAAAAAGATTACTTATATATGGAAAGAAAGGATTTGGATTATATGAAGACCAAGCGTGAAGATGTTCGTAACGTGGCCATTATCGCCCATGTCGATCACGGTAAAACAACACTTGTTGACGAGCTTTTGAAACAGAGCGGTGTTTTCCGTGAGAACCAGGAAGTCCAGGAACGTGTCATGGATTCCAACGATATTGAGCGTGAGCGCGGCATTACGATTCTCTCCAAAAACACCGCAGTTCATTATAAGGATGTAAAAATCAATATCATCGATACTCCAGGTCATGCGGACTTCGGCGGCGAGGTAGAGCGTGTGCTGAAGATGGTAGACGGCGTTATTCTTCTTGTGGACGCCTTCGAGGGTGCCATGCCTCAGACTAAATTTGTACTTCGTAAAGCTCTCGAACTGAACCTGCATGTTATTGTCTGCATCAATAAGATCGACCGTCCGGAAGCACGTCCGGAGGAGGTTGTCGACGAGGTTCTGGAGCTTCTCATGGATCTGGACGCATCTGACGAACAGCTGGACTGCCCGTTCCTGTATGCCTC
This sequence comes from Blautia massiliensis (ex Liu et al. 2021), assembly GCF_052064225.1. Classification (NCBI taxonomy): domain Bacteria; kingdom Bacillati; phylum Bacillota; class Clostridia; order Lachnospirales; family Lachnospiraceae; genus Blautia; species Blautia massiliensis (ex Liu et al. 2021). The sequence continues at coordinate 23,109 of NZ_JBQHWA010000025.1, forward strand.
CGCAAAGGCCGGCTACGCAGTTCGTAACCTCGATGATAAGCCTGAGAATATGGCTCCTCTTTTTGAGACTATCCTTGATGCGATCCCTGCTCCGGAGGGAGATCCGGACGGAGATACACAGGTTCTTATCAGCACCATTGACTACAACGAATACGTGGGACGTATCGGTATTGGTAAGGTTGAACGCGGAACTATTTCCGTAAACCAGGATCTGATGCTTCTGAACCATCATGACCCTGACAAACGTGAACGTGTGAAGATCAGCAAGCTGTATGAGTTTGATGGTCTGAACAAGGTTGAGGTTAAAAGTGCTACCATCGGTGCTATCGTTGCGATCTCAGGTATTGCGGATATCCACATCGGTGATACTCTCTGCGCAGGAGACAATCCGGAAGCAATCCCGTTCCAGAAGATCTCCGAGCCGACACTCTCCATGAACTTCCTCGTAAATGACAGCCCTCTTGCAGGACAGGAAGGTAAATACATTACTTCCCGTCACCTTCGTGACCGTCTCTACCGTGAGCTGAACACCGATGTCAGCCTTCGTGTGGAAGACACAGACACAACCGAGTGCTTCAAGGTTTCCGGACGTGGTGAGCTTCATCTCTCCGTTCTTATCGAAAATATGCGCCGTGAAGGCTATGAGTTTGCAGTCAGCAAACCGGAGGTACTTTATCACACAGATGATCGCGGACGTAAGCTTGAGCCGATCGAGATCGCATACGTTGACGTTCCGGAGGAATTTTCCGGTACTATCATTCAGAAGCTCAGCGAGCGTAAGGGAGAACTTCAGGGTATGAGCACAGCAAGCGACGGAAGTGTACGTCTCGAATTCTCCATCCCTTCCCGTGGATTGATCGGATTCCGTAATGAATTCCTTACCTCCACCAAGGGTACCGGTATCCTGAATACCATGTTTGACGGATATGCACCATACAAGGGAGACTTCCCGTACCGTAAACAGGGTTCCCTCATCGCATTCGAGGCAGGCGAAACTGTTACCTACGGTCTTTTCTCTGCTCAGGAGCGTGGTACTCTCTTTGTCGGACCTGGCGAGAAGGTTTACAGCGGTATGGTCATCGGACAGAACGGAAAGGCCGAGGATATCGAACTGAATGTCTGCAAGACCAAGCACCTTACCAATACTCGTTCCTCTTCCGCTGACGATGCACTGAAGCTTGTTCCGCCAAAGATCTTAAGTCTTGAGCAGGCCATTGAGTTCATCGACCAGGATGAGCTTCTTGAGGTAACACCGACAAGCCTTCGTATCCGTAAACGTATTCTGGACTCCAGAGACAGAAAACGTGCCGCATTCCGCAAGAGCTGATCGAACCTGGCTATCATTTACTGTTGAGCAGAAACCTTTTACAGTAATTCGGCGCAAAGCCGCATAGTGAATGCGGATGCTTTTATCCGCCTGACCTATATTTATATAAACTGCCATATGGGAAGCATTTCCTGTATGGCAGTTTTTTTCTGCATTTCTGAAAAAAATCACGATAATTTCCGCCTAATTATTCTGAAAATTTAAATAATTTCAAGTTTTTTGATTTCTTATGTTATCACGCTTTACTTTGCCACAATATTTTTGTGATTTTTTTATCAAAATTGCTCCGTATTTTTGTGAATTATTTATCGAATTCTCTATTGACGTCTGAAATCAGTTAAATTATAATGTGTACATGATCGTTTGACAAAAGTTTAACGTTAATGTTTTAACCACATGTTGCGTTTTATCTTTTGCCCACCCTTCATATGTGTGCATGTTTTTTGTCAGTGCTGACAATTTTTTAACATGTTTTTTGTGCACAGTGCTGAATTTCAAAAATTTTTTTTAAGATTTTTCCAATAATTCAGCGTTCTGCAAAGTAAAATTTACAGTATTTTCCCCGAATTTTCTATTCGTCATTTTGCACATAGTGGCAAAATTCAGAATTTGCGTTTTTTTCAGAATTTTGATACCATATCAGTATCGAAACTGAAAATTCAATCAGATTGAATCAACAACGAAACGCAGCGCGGGGACTTACAAAAACTCTGCAGCATCTGCCGGCGAAAAAAGGATAAGCCCGCAGGACCACAGACCATTATCATATGAAAACAGGAGGATTCCACATGGCAAAGAAAGAAACTATCCCTACCATCATCGACACTCCAGAAGCCCTGACCGCGAAAATGGCTGCAATGAAAGAGGCACAGAAGATCTTTGCTACCTACACACAGGAGCAGGTCGACAAGATCTTTAAGGCAGCTGCTACTGCTGCTGACAAGATGCGTATCCCACTTGCCAAAATGGCTGTTGAGGAAACAGGCATGGGTATCATGGAAGACAAGGTTATCAAGAACCATTACGCAGCAGAGTATGTTTACAATGCATATAAGAACACTCAGACATGTGGTGTTGTAGAAGAAGACAAGGCATACGGACTCAAGAAGATCCTGGAACCTGTAGGACTGATCGCTGCAGTTATCCCTACAACCAACCCGACCTCCACAGCAATCTATAAATCTCTTATTTCCCTGAAAACCCGTAATGCGATCATCATCAGCCCGCATCCGCGTGCTAAGAAATCCACTATTGAAGCTGCAAAAGTTGTTCTGGAAGCAGCTGTTGCCGCAGGTGCGCCGGAAGGAATCATCGGATGGATCGATATCCCAAGCCTTGACCTTACCAACATGGTAATGCAGAATGCAGATATCATCCTTGCCACCGGTGGTCCCGGAATGGTCAAAGCAGCTTACTCCTCCGGTAAACCGGCTGTTGGTGTAGGACCCGGAAATACACCTGCCATTATTGATGACAGCGCAGATATCCGTCTTGCAGTTAACTCCATCATCCACTCCAAGACCTTTGACAATGGTATGATCTGTGCTTCCGAGCAGTCCGTAACTGTTCTGGAGAGCATTTATAAAGAAGTGAAGGAAGAGTTCCTTTACAGAGGATGCTACTTCCTTAAAAAAGACGAGATCGAGAAAGTCAGAAAGACCATCCTTATCAACGGCGCACTGAATGCCAAGATCGTAGGACAGAAGGCTGCTACTATCGCTGAAATGGCAGGCGTTACTGTACCGGCTGAGACCAAGATCCTGATCGGTGAGGTTGAGTCCGTTGATATCAGCGAAGAATTCGCACACGAGAAGCTTTCCCCTGTACTTGCCATGTACAAGGCCAAGAATTTTGACGATGCTGTTGCAAAGGCTGCGCAGCTCGTTGCAGACGGCGGCTATGGTCATACCTCTTCCCTCTACATCAACGTAAATGAAACAGAGAAGATGGATAAATTCGAAGCAGCTATGAAAACCTGCCGTATCCTTATCAATACCCCTTCTTCCCAGGGTGGTATCGGTGACCTTTACAACTTCAAGCTTGCTCCATCCCTTACTCTTGGCTGCGGTTCCTGGGGCGGTAACTCCGTATCCGAGAACGTTGGTGTCAAACACCTTCTCAATACCAAGACTGTTGCTGAAAGGAGAGAGAATATGCTCTGGATGAGAACACCGGAAAAGGTTTACTTTAAGAAGGGCTGTATGCCGGTTGCTCTTGATGAGCTCGGTACTGTTATGGGCAAGAAACGCTGCTTCATCGTAACAGACTCCTTCCTCTACAAGAATGGCTACACCAAACCGATCGAAGATAAACTGGATCAGATGGGCATCGTTCATACATGCTTCTCTGATGTAGCTCCTGACCCGTCTCTCGCTTCCGCCAAAGCCGGTGCCAAGGCTATGACAGCCTTTGAGCCAGACTGCATCATCGCTCTTGGCGGCGGTTCCGCAATGGATGCCGGCAAGGTTATGTGGATGCTTTATGAGAATCCGGACGCTGACTTTTCCGATATGTCCATGGACTTCATGGATATCCGTAAGAGAGTTTATACATTCCCGAAGATGGGTAAAAAAGCTTACTTCGTAGCGATCCCGACCTCTTCCGGTACAGGCTCCGAGGTTACTCCTTTCGCCATCATCACAGATCAGGATACCGGCGTTAAATGGCCGCTGGCTGATTACGAGCTTCTCCCGGATATGGCGATCGTAGATACCAATAACATGATGAGCGCACCGAAGGGACTTACCCGTGCTTCCGGTATCGATGTTATGACACATGCCATTGAGGCTTATGTTTCCATGATGGCTTCCGATTACACCGATGGTCTTGCACTGAAAGCGATCAAGCTTGTATTTGAGTATCTGCCGCGTGCATATAAAGATGGCAATGACGTAGAGGCCAGAGATCATATGGCTAACGCTTCCTGCATGGCAGGTCTTGCATTCGCCAATGCATTCCTCGGCGTTAACCACTCTCTCGCTCACAAGCTCGGTGCTTTCCACCACCTGCCACACGGTATCGCAAATGCAGTTGTTCTTCTGGATGTTATGCGTTACAACAGTGCTGAGGTTCCGACTAAGATGGGTACTTTCCCACAGTATCAGTATCCGAAGACACTTGCACGCTACGCTGAGATTGGACGTTCTGTAGGTCTTACAGGCAAGAACGATGCAGAAGTATTCGAAAAACTTCTTACTAAACTGGATGAGCTTATGAGAACTATCGAGATCCTGCCGACGATTCGTGATTACGGCGTAGATGAGAAGCATTTCCTGGAAACTCTGGATGAGATGTCCGAGCAGGCCTTCAATGACCAGTGTACCGGTGCCAACCCGAGATATCCGCTTGTATCCGAGCTGAAAGATATCTATCTGAAAGCTTATTACGGAGAAATGCCAAATAAAGAAAAGAAAAAAGCCAAATAAATGTGGAACATCCTTTTAATGAAACACAGTCGGGAGTCTATTCACTCCCGGCTACGTTTCATTTGCTTATTCCCTCTTGCAAAAGATCCCCGATACAGGGCTGCATGAACAGACTGTACCGGGGATCCTTTATTCAACTGCTTTGTAATGATCGTTTATTTCAAGCCATACTCTGCTGCAAGTTTTTTAAATTCAGGAAGAGAATTCACAATTGTCTCATAGGATACACAATATGCAAGTCTCACATAACCGGGGCATGCGAAGGAGCTTCCCGGTACCATAAGGATGTTATATTTCTTACCGGCTTCACAGAAGGCTTTTTCGTCTTCAACCGGAGATTTTACAAAGAGATAGAATGCACCCTGTGGTTTGATACACTCAAATCCGCATTCTTTCAGGCCATTATAAAGTGCCTGCCGATTTTTATCATAAGCTGCAAGATCCGTCTTGGCGTCTACACATTTTGCAACTACCTTCTGGATCAGGGACGGTGCATTTACACAGCCAAGTGTACGGTTTGCAATGGTTGCTGCAGAGATCAGCTCTTCGCTTCCGTCTGCCTCATCAGGGATCACCAGATATCCGATACGTTCACCCGGAAGGGAAAGAGATTTGCTGTAGGAATAGCCCACAACAGTATTGTTATAATATTTTGTCAGGTATGGGACCTCCACGCCATCATAAGCCAGCTCACGGTATGGCTCATCGGAAATCAGGTAGATCACGGTTCCGAACTCTTTCTGTTTTGCTTCCAGGATTGCGGAAAGCTTCTTGATCGTTTCTTCTGAATATACAACTCCGGTAGGATTGTGTGGGGTGTTTACGATAACCGCTCTTGTCTTCGGTGTGATCTTCTGCTCAAACTCAGCGAGATTTGGCTGGAAGGTTGTGGTATCCGGAGAGATTTCCACAAGGACACCATCATAATTGCGGACATATGCACCGTATTCCAGAAAATATGGCGCAAAAACGATCACCTCTTCTCCAGGATTCAGGATTGTTTTCAGGATCACATTCAGTCCGCTTGCAGCACCGACAGTCATGATCAGATTCTTTGCGGAAAATTTCGTATCGAAACGTCTGTTGAGGGATTCTGCGATGGTCTGGCGTACATCCTCAAAGCCTGCGTTGCTCATATATCCGTGAAGAACTGTCGGATCAGTAGTGTTTACAAGCTCGATAATTGCTTCGCGGACGCTGTCCGGTGCCGGTACACTTGGATTTCCGAGACTGAAATCAAAAACCTTGTCTGCGCCGTATTTCGCACGGAGGCGGTTTCCTTCCTCAAACATCATACGGATGGCGGAATTATTTTTTACGTAGGGTTTCATTTTTTCTGATATCATTTTGTGCTCTCTCCTTTTATCCGATTTTACAGGGTTTCATATCATTATTTCTACCATAGTCAGAATCTGTTGTACTGTCTACAATTTTACCCCGTCTTGCTTCAGCGTGTCAATACTTTGTCCAGGTAAAGTGCTTCATATTTTCCTATGGACAATGCTAGTGTACCTGTTTATCTTCCGGTTTCGTTCGCACGATCCATACTGACAACGTGCTTCCCACCAGCGCGATCACGAATCCGGCCAGAACATCTGTCGGATAATGGACACCAAGATACAGTCTGGAAAATGCCACCAGTGCTGCCAGGACTACTGCCGGGATTCCGAATTTCTTCGGAAGCATCCGAAGCATTACCAGAGCAACGGCAAAGGATGCTGTGGTGTGACCTGACGGAAAAGAGAAATCCTTCGGTTTGGTGATCATAGGGATGAGAGCTTCAATTTCCGCAAAAGGCCTTGGTCTTGCCACTATATTTTTGAGAAGCAGGTTGGTAACGATCGCCCCGAAGATCAGGGACAAGGCTGCCGCATAGCCTGTTTTTCTTGTCTTTGGAACAGCAAGAAGAACAACTGCACAGAGGATCCAGAACCATCCTCCGTTTCCCAGAAATGTAACAGATTTCATAAATGGTGTCAGCATATCCGTTCTTAAATATCGCTGGATCAGGAGAAGGATTTCTCCGTCCAGCTGTTGTATTGACTGTAAAATATTCATATACCTCTTACTGATCAGACGCTACCGCAATCTGCTTTGCCAGCTGTTCATAGCCATGCAGCTGCCCGGCAGTTTACCTGGTCAGATCAGCTTTCTCCTCTTTCTTTATTTTTCATTTCTTTATTTTTCAGCAGACAGAGCAGCTTTCTTTTATATTTCTGCATCTGCAGCTGTCTGATTTACTTATTATCTATTATACTGTATTTTTCTTGATTTTCTGATAACAAAAGCTAAATATTTTATAAATAAAACGCCCCTGCACTGCCGAAATTTCACACAGTACAGGGACATCTCCTTCCCGTTACTTAAAACTTTCTATATAAACTTTTCTTTTTCTTTCAGGATGGCTGCGCTTTACGCTCCGCGCTCTGCCTCCCGCTCCTTATAATGATGTGCCTCCTCCAGCATCATATCTTTCACCTTCATCAGTCGGATCTGAGTACTTCTCTCGTTCTCATCCAGCTTCATGGTGATGTATTTAATGTTTGCCCGGGCTTCCGGTATGATGACATGCTCCAGGGCATTTACACGACGCCTTGTTTTTTCGATCTCGGAAGCCATAAGCTGACAGGCCTTTTCCACTTCTGCCAGACGAAGCATATCCGGCAGGATATCTGCCAGGGATTTTACCGCTCCGTCCAAATCACTGGATGTAAAAGCAAAGCCATAGGAATAGATATCGTTAGCATCCGGTGTTCTTGTTTTGTATTCAAAAACAGGAATATCCACACTCATGACATTCTTTTTTCCGGTTTCCAGATAAACTTCCTGCTTGGGAGCCATCAGTGCCGTATTCAGCGTCTCCTCCGACATTCCTGCTTTTGCAATGACAAAATTGGTGTTGGCGCTTCGGATACCGGCTTCTACTTTTTTTCGCAGCTCCATATTCTCCCGTACCAGATCCAGGAACTGTCTCATCAGCTCGTCCCGCTTATCCTTCAGAAGCTTATGGCCACGTACTGCAGTCACCAGCTTCTTTTTCTGCTTCGTAAGCTCCATACGGGTAGGATTCACCTGTGTTGATGCCACAAATCATCCCCCCTTTATAATTTTCCGTAATACTGATCAAGGAATTTGTCATCGATACGTTTCAGCTCGCTTCTCGGAAGAATGGAAAGCAACTTCCAGCCGATGGCCAGTGTTTCCTCAATATCACGGTTAGCCTGATAGCCCTGGGAAACATATTCCTTCTCGAAAGCATCCGCAAATTTTGCATAGATCAGGTCAATATCGGAGAGAGCTGCCTCACCAAGAATGGTCATCAGCTCTTTGGCCTCTTTACCACGGGCATATGCAGCAAACAGCTGGTTCATGGTGTTTGCATGGTCTGCTCTTGTCTTGCCTTCACCGATACCCTTATCCTTCAGTCGTGACAGAGACGGAAGAACATCGATGGGCGGTGTGATTCCCTTACGGTAAAGCTCACGGCTCAGGATGATCTGTCCCTCTGTGATGTAACCGGTAAGGTCCGGGATCGGATGGGTCTTATCATCCTCAGGCATAGTCAGGATCGGAACCATGGTGATACTTCCTGATTTTCCTTTCTGACGGCCTGCACGCTCATAAAGAGAAGCAAGATCTGTGTACATATATCCGGGATATCCACGACGTCCCGGAACCTCCTTACGAGCCGCGGAAACCTCACGGAGCGCATCCGCATAGTTTGTGATATCCGTAAGGATTACCAATACGTGCATGTCTTTTTCGAAAGCAAGATATTCAGCCGCTGTCAGTGCCATTCGCGGAGTAGCGATACGCTCAACAGCCGGGTCATTTGCCAGGTTCACAAACAGAACAGTACGATCTATAGCTCCGGTTTCCTTAAAGCTCTCTACAAAGAAGTTTGACTCCTCGAAAGTGATACCCATGGCTGCAAATACAACGGCAAACTGCTCATCTTTTCCGCGAACCTTCGCCTGTCTTGCGATCTGTGCCGCAAGCTGTGCATGGGGAAGACCGGATGCGGAGAAGATCGGAAGCTTCTGTCCGCGTACCAGGGTGTTCAGGCCGTCAATCGCAGATACACCCGTCTGGATAAACTCCTCCGGATAGCTTCTGGCCGCCGGATTCATGGGAAGTCCGTTGATATCTCTTCTTTCCTCCGGAAGGATCTCCGGGCCGTCATCAATGGGACGTCCCAGTCCGTCAAAAACACGACCCAGCATATCGCCGGATACACCAAGCTCCATGCTCCGTCCCAGGAAACGTACCTTGCTGTTGGAAAGATTGATACCTGTAGAGCTCTCAAACAGCTGCACCAGAGCATTGCTTCCGTCGATCTCCAGAACACGGCATCTTCTTGTTTCGCCATCGGCAAGCTCGATCTCACCAAGCTCGTCAAATGCTACATCTTCAACGCCCCGTACCAGCATCAAAGGGCCGGCAACTTCCTGTATGGTCCTATATTCTTTTGGCATTTTACAGGCCCTCCTTTCCCAGAAGTTCTGCAGTCTCTGCTGCCAGCTGGCGGGTTACTTTCTCATATTCTGCTGCCAGCTGATCTTCTTTTGTATATTTATAACGACCGATCTGCTCACGTACCGGAAGCTTTACGATATCATTAATATCTGCGCCCTGTTTCAGCACATCCAGACCCGCATCATAAAATGCAAGTACCAGACGCATCATATTGTGCTGTTTTTCCAGAGATGTGTAGGTATCGATCTCGTGGAAAGAGTTCTGGTGGAGGAAATCCTCTCGGATAGAACGGGCTGCTTCCATTTTCAGGCGGTCACCCGGAGAAAGCGCATCCATACCTACCATCTTTACGATTTCTTCCAGCTCTGCCTCTTCCTGAAGAAGGGTCATCATTCTCTGACGGAGCTTCATCCAGTCATTCGCTACATTTTCGTCAAACCATCCGCCAACGCTGTCCAGATACAGAGAATAGCTGGTCAGCCAGTTGATCGCCGGGAAATGACGTTTGTATGCAAGGTTTGCGTCCAATCCCCAGAATACCTTTACGATTCGAAGTGTCGCCTGGGAAACCGGCTCGGAGATATCACCACCTGGAGGAGATACGGCGCCGATTGCTGTCAGGGCACCCTCTCTTCCGTCTTTTCCACTGCAGATCACATGTCCGGCACGCTCATAGAACTGTGCAAGACGGGAACCAAGATATGCAGGATAACCTTCCTCACCTGGCATCTCCTCCAGTCGTCCGGACATCTCACGGAGAGCCTCAGCCCATCTGGAAGTAGAATCTGCCATCAATGCTACGGAATATCCCATATCACGGAAATACTCCGCAATTGTAATACCTGTATAGATCGACGCCTCACGAGCTGCAACCGGCATATCTGAGGTATTGGCGATCAGAACCGTACGCTCCATCAGAGACTGTCCTGTTTTCGGATCCTTCAGCTCCGGGAACTCGTTCAGAACGTCTGTCATCTCATTTCCACGCTCACCGCAGCCGATATAGACCACGATATCTGCCTCAGCCCATTTTGCAAGCTGATGCTGGATAACCGTCTTGCCGCTTCCGAACGGGCCGGGAACTGCTGCCACACCACCCTTGGCAATAGGGAACATGGTATCAATAACACGCTGTCCTGTTACCAGAGGCTTGGCTGGCGGAAGTTTCTTCTTATATGGACGGCCACGTCGTACCGGCCAGTGCTGCATCAGGGTCAGCTCTTTATCGCCGTCTGCTGTGGAAAGAACTGCAACGGTCTCATCCACGGTAAACTCGCCGGATTTAATTTCCTTCAGAGTACCTTTCATATTGGGAGGTACCATAATCTTCTGTGTAACAACGATAGTCTCCTGAACGGTTCCAAGAACATCGCCGCCCTCCAGCTGATCTCCCACCTTCGCAACCGGAATAAAATTCCATTTTTTGTCCCGCTTCAGGGCAGGAACCTCAACGCCTCGTTTCAGGTTGTTGCTGCCTGCTACCTTCATGATGTCATCCAGCGGACGCTGGATTCCATCGTAAATGCTTGTAATAAGGCCAGGACCAAGCTCCACGGAAAGGGGCACCTCCATGGACTCTACCGGTTCTCCCGGACGAAGTCCTGAAGTCTCCTCATATACCTGTATGGAAGCCTCATCTTCATGCATCTCAATGATCTCACCGATCAGACGCTGGCTGCTTACACGAACCACGTCATACATATTTGCATCCCGCATACCCTTGGCAATTACCAGCGGTCCTGCCACCTTCTTAATGGTTCCTCTGCTCATCTGAACCAATCACCTGCTTTCTTGTCACTCATTACTGAAAAGAATATCGGAGCCAACTGCCGTCTCCACGGATTTCTTTACATTTTCGATACCTGCACCTGTATTTCCGGAAATTCCGGGAATCTGAATGATCGCAGGCATCAGCTCCTCACTGTATTTATTGATCTCTGCGGAAAGCTGGGCCGCCAGCTGTTCCGTAATATAAATAACCGCATATTCACCGGTCGCCAGACGGTTAAGCTTCTCTTTACCTTCTGCGGGATCCTCCACCGGAAAAGTATCAAGGCCAAGAGCCGCAAACCCGTAAATGCTGTTATAATCACCTAAAACTGCGATCTTATACATACATTTCCCTTGCCCTTTCCCGGATAAACTCTTCCGGAAGGCCGCTGCGCTTTCCGGTGAGAATGATCCGCACCGTCTTGATCTCATTTTCACGGGCAAGCACATAGGCTACCAGCGGTCCCAGTGAAAATGAATTGTACAGCTGAGGGCGGATGGTCTCCATGATCTGGTTATCACACCATCTCTCAAAAGCGGAAGCTGATTCCGCCAGTGCCAGAGCTCCGTCCCCATATTTCGTTTCTGCCAGATAACCCATGATCTGATCCATTCCGCTTACTGCCGCGTGGATCAGTCTCTCCTTATCCAGTGTGTCACATTCTGCCATGGCTTTTTTCATAAAGTCCGAACTTTTTCCTGTTTTGCAGGCACGGACTGCGATCCGGATATCTGCTACCGCTACCGTGGATTCCGCATACTGCCGGACGATCTCTTCTTTTGACCGTTCTCCGGCTTTTTTTATGGCATCCAGTGCTGCCCTGTCTACGATAATATCCGCAAGCTGTCCGTCTCTTGTGTGCAAAAAGGTCTCATAGGCTTCTCTTGCCGCTTCCCGCATATCCTCAGGAAAACGATCATATTCCTTATCCTTCAGGAATTTCACCATATCCTCTCCGTCAATGGAACAGTCGCTGAAAAAAATATTCGGCGCTGCCCCTTGCAGGATGCTTGCCTTCACAGCCGCTTTCAGGTTATGGAAAAGATCCTGATAAGAAAGAACAGAAAACACAGATCGGTCCGCTACCAGCGAATCCATGATCTCCCAGATCTTTTCTCTCTCCCGGGAAAGAATGGCATCCGCACCGGCTGCAGGATCACCGTTTCCCCAGCCCTTCTCTGTAAGGATCTGAAGGCACTGCTGCTCATCCTGACATGCCAGAAGCTGCTCAATCGCTGCCTGATTCAGAAGTCCGGTCTCCAGAACACGTATCCGCGCCACCGCATAGGCATAATCTTCACCAAACATCATTCACGCCCTCCTTTTTGCGATGGTGTTTTACGCAAACAAAATCTTTCTTACCTGATCCAGAAGCTCATCCCGCTTCTCTGCGAACATGGCATCAATGGAACAGTTTTCCTCAATGCCGCCGTATATCAGGATAAAACCTCCGTCTATGTTTCGGGTTTCACCGGAAATTTCCAGCACACCACCCTTTTTCTGTGCCAGGCTCTTTATTTCCTCACGGAAACCTGCCGGCATACGTTCCAGATCCTTTTTTGAAAAACAGATCTCTCCTTCTCTTGGAAGAAGATATTTCTCAGCCATATTCTTAAGGATCCCAAAATATTTTTCTTCATCCAGATTCTTCACACGGTCACAGGCATCTGCGATCACATTTCCGATCAGCTCCTGCTTGGCTGCAAGAACTGCGGTACGCTTCTTCATATCTGCAGCGGAAGCTGTCCGCTCTTCATAGCTTTTCACCTTTGCCCTGGACTGTTCTTCTCTCTGCTGCCGGATCTTATCTGCCTTTTCTCCGGCTTCCCTGAGGATCTCTGCGGCTTTTTTTTCCGCATCACTGATCGTAACGGCTGCAGAAGCATCGGCCTCTTCAAGAATCTGGCTTACCATCTTCTCTAATCCTGTCATGCTCTGCCCTCCTGATGAATCAAACCTGAATTCCGCTGACTGCAAGAATGGAGATCAGAAGAGCCAGAATCGCATATGTCTCAACCATTGCAGGGAAAAGCATGGCTTTACCGAACTGCTCCGGCTTCTTGGCTACGATACCGATGGAAGCTACGGAAGTTTTTCCCTGATGGATTGCAGAAAGAAGACCTGCGATAGCGATCGGAAGACAAGCCACAAAGATCATAAGACCGGTTTCCAGGGAAATATCAGCAACACCGCCGCCCAGGATACCAACCTTGGAAAGTGCAAGGAATGCTACCAGCAGTCCGTAAATACCCTGAGTACCGGGAAGAAGCTGAAGAAGCAGAACCTTAGCAAATTTGTCCGGGTCTTCTGTTACAACACCTGCTGCTGCACGGCCGGCTGTACCAACACCGATGGCGGAACCTATACCTGCAAGAGCTACGGAAATTGCTGCTCCCAATAATGCCCAAACGATACCACTCATAATATTAATCCTCCTTAATATCTACATATTTTGTATTTTCGCGGAAGGGGTGGAACTCTTTTCCTCCGCCCTCAAAGAATTTGCCGAAAAACTCTACGTACTGTAATCGGCAGGTGTGCACGTATGCACCCAGAAGATTGATCAGAAGGTTAAAGATATGACCAATCACAAATACAAGGATAAATACGATCCATCCCAGAATACTGTCTCCCAGCATACTTCCCATCTGGTTCATAACTGATGCGATAACTCCGGTGGCAAGTCCCAGGGCCAGAAGTCTGGAATAGGAAAGGATATCACTGACCCATCCCGTGATATTATAAAGATCGTAGGCTCCAAGCGCCAGCCTCAGGAATGGATTCTTCTTATCTCTTCCTGACATAAAGAGAATTCCCACCGCACCGATGATCGCCATCCATTTTCCGACCTGTATCACTGCCGGTGAAAGGTTCAGATCCATCTGAGAAATAGAACGGAACATGCTGCTTGGGATAAAGATCAGGATCAGTCCCATAAGAAGCAGGAACCAGAGTACTACGTCACAGAAAAAGTCGAGATATTTTCTGTCACGTAACAACATGTAGCCCTTAAGACCCATTCCCAGAAACATATGGATCAGGCCAAACAGCATGGAGAACACCAGAAGTCGCATTGGCTCATTTAACGGTGCAAACCATACCGGCTTCACCGTGACCGGCCTGTGCAGATATACCTTCGAAAATACATCGATAAAATCTCCGAAATATCCGCCAAACATCACGCCCCAGAACAAAGTGGACAATCCACAGTACATAAAAAGCCGGATGGATTTCTGCATTCCGCTCTCCATCCTGGGGAACTTCAGAAGTACTCCCAGACAGACTGCAAAGACGATCAGTCCATATGCTGCGTCTGACAGCATCAGTCCGAAAAGAAATACATAGCAGGCTGTCATGATCGTGGAAGGATCGATCTCTCCCTTTCCGGGAAGACCAAACGCTGCCAGAACTCCCTCTCCTGCTGCTCCGAATTTACCGTTCTGAAGGGCAACCGGAACATTTTCTCCCTCAGCATCTTCTGCTTCAAAAACAATATCGTACTTCTCCGTAAGCCGTTTCTCCATTGCAGAAACCTGTTTCTTCGGAAGATATCCTGTCACAAAAAAAGTGCTCTCCGACTGGCGGAGCTGTCCTAATACCTCATATTTCTGTGCACGGATCCGGAAATAATCGGACAAAAGCTGAAGAGAGCTCTTCCTGTCATGAAGAGCGCGTATCTGTTCCCGGATCTGTTCGGACTCTTCCTGAATGCGTACCACTTCATTCTTAAGGTTCTCCAGCTCCTGTGCCGGAACCTCTGATACCAGCTGTGCCGGTCTTGCAAATCCCTGCATCCGAAGCGCTTCTTCCAGTTCCTGTGCCTGTGCTTTCAGGCAGACAACCACCAGGCTCAGCTTACCGGCGTCATTTGAGATTTCCCGAATGTCAAAGGCTTCAAGCTGTGGTGCATCCGCTGCCAGCTGACTGTATACCTGATCCAGAGTTATATTTCCGTCAATACTTCCCACAAGTACCGCTGCTTTCGCTGTACCGCTGAAGTTCATCGGAATATCCAGCTTCAGCCATGGAGCAAGAGCTGCTTCCTGCTGTTCTAGCTTAACTGCCGCCGCACTGTTCTCTGTAAGCTTTTTCCGGTATCCCTGGATTTCTCTGGCTGTTCTCAGGATCTCTTCCTGATCCCGGATAGCTTCTTCCTCCTGCTTCCTTCCGATCAGCGGTTTCCCTGCCAGGGATGCCAGCATGGATTGCTTTTCCTTCGAAAATTCATCCAGTATTTCGATTGCCTGATCACAAAGGGATGCGTTCTTCTCAAAGATCAGCCGGGCATTCATAGTATCCATCGTCTTAAGCTCCGGATCCAATTCCGCTGCATCGATCTCCAATACTCCAAGTGACTGCAGTTCTTCCAATATGGCCTTACGGTTCTTTTTCATTGCGCAGATACTGATTCGCTGCATCTGCAATACTGCCATTTTCGCACTCCCCCTCTCAGAACAAACTGTCCATTACTGCCTGTATCGCCTGCTCGTGCTTCGACTCCGCTTTCTTTTTCAAAGCTGCAAGCTCCTCCTCTACTTGTCCAACGACAGTGTTCTCTGTACTGTGTGCACGTTCTTCGGCTGCTTTCATATCAGATGCCGCCTGTTCGCCGGCGGCTGTTTCCGCCTTTCTGATAATATTCTCTGCCTCTTTCTCAGCTTCGCTGATGATACTCTGTGCACGGACGGATGCATCCTTTATCTTCTGCTGTGCTTTTGCCTCCGCCTCTTTCACTGCCTTGATCGTTTCCTGGATCATCTGATCACCGCCTCTCTGCATATCCAAATTGTACCACAATCGCTTTTTCAAAACAATGTTTATTATGCAATTTAACGATAAATTTATTTGTATTGTGTCAAAAAGTCGTCATATATGTTATATTTTTTGCCATTTTTTCGCACACTTTTTATTTGTTTATTCTATTCATATTTTTTATTTTTATTCAAAAAAGCCATCAGCCCGATGAAAATGTTTTTTACATCTTCATCGGGCTGATGGCTTTCAGTTATGAACAGGCAATAAATGTGAACTGCCTCATCCGACCAAATTACAACCGCTATCTGTTAATTATACAGATAATTTGTAATGTCTTCGCTTTTAATATTCTCAGCATCGATCCATACCGGATCAAGTAAAACCTTCTTATCAATCTTTGTTTCCTTCTTCGGTGCAGTAGACTGAATAGCCGCCCACATTGTCTGATATCCCATCGCATAAGGATTCTGGGAAAGCACTCCCAGCTCTTCCCCTTTCTGGATCGCTTCCTGCTGTTTGCTGGTTGCATCTACGCCTACCATAGCAACTTTATTTTCTCCTGTGTCCTTATTTACCTCCAGAAACATTTCAGAAACCTCGGCATTGGTGCAGAAAACGCCATCCAATGCCGGATATTTATCCAGAACTTCCTTCATGGCTTCCTTCATATCATCAACCTGGTCAGAATATACTGTTTCCACCACTTTAATATCCGTATAATTTGCAATATTATCCAGAAATCCCTTTACACGCTCCTGCGCGCTCTGTGTTTTCTCCTGTGCGGAAAAAACAGCCACATTTCCCATTTTTCCAATGGCGCTGCCAAGCTTATATGCCGCATATTTGCCGATCTGTGTATTGTCTGTTCCACGGAAAGCTCTGACCAGCTTCGTATCACTGACATTGGAATCAAATGCGACCACCGGAATTCCGTTCTCTTTCGCTGCTTCCAGCTGTGCCTGACAGGAATCCATATCTCCGGCAGAAAGACACACTACAGATGGATTCTCAGCGATCACTGCATCAAGAGTATTAATCTGACTTTCTACGTCCTCTTCATCATCCGGACCCTCAAAGGTCATCGTGATCTGCTTGTCTTTTTTGAAACCATACGCTTCATTTACGTCCTTGACAGCAGCTTCCATTCCTTCTTTTACTTTATTCCAGAACTCGCCTTTTTTGCTTTTGCTGACAACAGCTATTCTGGCACCTTCTTCAATAGAAAGAGTGTCATCGATCTCAGGGATCAGCGGGCTTTTTTCTTCTTCCACTTCGGTTGCTTCAGGGGTTTCCTGGACATCTGCTACAATCGGTGCAACAAGCTTTTCTACTTCTTCTTTCTGACAGCCTGTCAGCAGGGTTGCCACAGCCAACAAGGCTGCTGACGCTACTGCAGCTCTTTTCATTGTAATCTCCTCTTCCTCGCTGGTTACTGTTCTTTATCGTCTGCCTTGTCCGTCCACAGTAACTTATACTTTACAAAAATCTTACATTTGGTTACTTGCTTTTTACATTATACACTTTTTCGTATTTCCGTCCAGAGTTTTTACACTTTTTTCACAAAATCCAGAAACGCGCTTCCCTGTGGCTCTGTTTCAAACTTCATCATTTTTCCTGTTCTGGGGTGTTTGAATTCCAGACAACTGGAACAAAGTCCCAGTGATGTACCTTTTTCTCCCGAAGGATTATATTTCTGGTCTCCGAGAAGGGGCAGTCCCTCATGAGAAAGCTGCACACGGATCTGATGATGCCGACCTGTTTCCAGCCTGATCTTAAGAAGTGTCCGGGATTTTCCGTTTATCTCCTGCTGATCCAGAACTTTATAGTGAAGGATCGCTTTTTTTGCTCCCGGTGTATTGGCAGACACCACCTGAGACATGTTGGCTTTTCCATTTTTTTTCAGATAGTCTGTAAGAGTCCCTTCTGAGCTCTTTGCTTTTCCCTCTGTTACTGCCAGGTAATATTTTCCGGCGCCTCCTGCCATCATCTGTTTACTCAAATTTCCTGCTGCTTCGAATGTTTTCGCAAATACAAGAATGCCTTCTACCGGCTGATCAAGGCGATGTACTACTCCCAGATATGGAATCTTTCCCGGTGTTTTTTGTGCCAGATAATTTTTCAGGGCACTTTCCATATCCATTGTTCCTATTTTTGCTGCCTGCACCGGCATTCCTGCTGTTTTTCTGCACACAAGGATCTCTTTGTCTTCATATAAAATATTTTCTTCAATCTGATAATTCCACATATTTTCTCATCTTACTTCCTTTCTCACAGAAGTATAACTGATGATGTTTTTGATGGCAACTGATAAATATAACTGTCCGTAAAAATCTCTGATTGAAAATTTTGCTCTCTGCTCGGATCATATTATTTTATCCAGGGCTTTTCGGAACGGTTATATACTTAATATATGCAATCTTATATACACAACGAGACGGTCATCACTTTTTTTACTTTTACAGTTTCCAAAAATGATGACCGTCTCAACACTCTTCGTTATTCAATTTTTCTTCCTCTTCGTTCTTTCGAATAAAGTTTTCTTGTTATACTTATTATACTTATCAATCGAAATCTTTGATTTTATATACTTTATAAAATAATTTCGATTCTCTTTATTCAATTTTGAAATTTTTCTTTTTCAGATTCTCTCTTCTTTTTTATTTCCTGCTCATAAACGACTGATATATGTAAGTATATCTCTTCGATTATTTAGAAAGTTTTATAGATCAGAAATCATTTTTTACGATGTTTGATTTCCTGTTTATCTGAAGAATTTCGGTGGTTATACTTTTTCCTGTTCACTAAACAATTCTGGACTTAACTTCTTAAATTCAAAACCATTTGTCATCTCTGTACTTTGCGATCTGCTGATTCAAATCGACCTATTGGGATTTTCTCCTCTGCAGTTCTTTAAAGTATCCTGAAAAAAAGTTCCTGCCCGATTCTTCTGTTTTTAATATCCTCTCAGATATTCTTCTGATGCAAAGCTTCAATCCATATCCTAATGGTTCTGATATGCATTTCAAAGTATCGTTCTCATCTTCACGTTTGTTCTTGGAATCTCTTCTTTCCAACGAACCGGTGAGTTGAGGGTTTTACTCTTTCGGGAAATATTTCTTTACATATTTCCTGAAATCTTTGTATCAGGTGTGTGACAGTTGTTCAATATGAGTTACCGATTCTATATTACCTGAAATACTGATTTCCTTTTGTTTCTGATTTCTTAAAATATAAGTAAGATTTAAGAGGATCTTATTTATATTTCATAAAAGAAACTTCTGTTTTCTTAAGGTGTATCATATGTGATCTGTATCAGGTCTTTCTTGCAGGAAATCCGGTTCCTGTCACTCTCATATTGATGATGGTGTTTGTTTATGTTCCCACTGGAATCACCTTTTCCTTTCTTCATCCTTCATGTGCATCTATGCTATGAATTGAATGATTTTCTTTTTTGTTTTTTGTTTTTCTCTTGTTGTTTTTGATGGTCTTATAATAACATCGTTGCGGGTATTTGTCAATACATTTTTGTGTTTTTATGCTATTATTTTTATTTATTTGTTTTATTAGGTGTTTATATTTTATAATTTGTTTGTATTTTTTATTATTTTCTGTTAATTTATACTATTGTGAAGTTGTGAAGGTAGGGTATGTCGCGAACGGACGGCCGGGAAGGACGGGCGGGGCGAGTGAGGCTTCGGAGGTCTAGTGCTTCTGAGGCTGCAGGGATTCTGCTAAAACCGCTGAAAAAATCCCAGAACTCGCTAACGCTCAAACAGCTGGGATTTTTCCAGCAACGCAGCCTCCCCGCGGCCTAAGAAGTACTACGACTCCTGCAGAGTCACCCGCCCCGCCCGTCCTTCCCGGCCTGACTTTCGAACATGGAAAGTTAGTTAGAAAAGTTTCTGTGTGACTGTATTGGCCCTGCAAACATTGCAATGTTTGCAGGGGATTGAGATGTTGTTGAGCTTTTCTTGATATTTTTACCGGGGCTGGGGTTTGTCTCTGGGAATGTCAGCGTGAGGTGTCCTGTGGTGAGCAGAGGCTTCGGAGTGAGCCTTTGGTCATACTTGGCGGCTGAGGTGACCTGTGGAAAGGTATTCTGCGGATACAGGCCGCAGAATAAGGCCCATCTGTCTGAGCCAGGTACGCATCAGCGTACATGGCGAGTTATGGGCCGGCCTTTTCACAGGTTGCCTCAGACGCTTAGTATGACCAGGCGAAACGACAGCCTCTGCTCACCACAGGACACCTCACGCGTCCGCATCATCCACATCCCATAAATAAGTATCCATAACCCTAAAAACTTCCCAAAACCACACCCCAAAAACAAAAAGCAGACCGGCAACCTCGATCAAAACGGTCACCAGTCTGCAAAACAACACGGAAATTCTTAAATTACTATATTCCGCTCTGCAGCATATTCATGAACACACTTCCATCACCTTCACGCTCTATATGTGTTCAATCCCTGCATCTATTTACGATTATAATTGATCAGACAACCCTTAAGGATGATCTCTCTCTCATCATCTGTCAACTCACCCAGAGTTACATCGAACTCCTTCAGAGCGTCACCTTCAACAGTATATCCCTTGATCACGTCTGCTTTTTCCTCAACCGCCTTGCGGATTCCCGGGAAGAACAGATAATCACCGTTCTTGAACGGAAGATCTCCGGACGGGATCAGGAATGGAAGCATACCCCAGTTGATCAGATTGGAACGATACCTCTTGGTTGCATACTCATTGGCAATGTTTGCCCATCCGCCAAGTACCTTCTGGCAGGATGCAGCCTGCTCTCTGGCAGAGCCATCGCCCGGTTTCACTGCAAAGATAGTACTTCCTACGCCAAGGTTGGTCTTATCTACATCCGGATAAGTCTTGTTGATGGTTTTAATAACCGGTTTCAGTTCCGGAACAGCCTCTGCCGGGCAGTTACCTGCCTGGATTGCCTTCTGTGCTGCCTGGATCTCTTTTGCACGGCCAACATAAGCCGGATCCTTTCTGGACAGTGTGAACTCTGCAAGTCCAAGCGGATTGGAACGGTAGGAGGATGTCTCACCGGACGGGATCAGCTCGTCAGTGGTAGTAACCGGATCGTGGATCTCGGAAACAACCTTCAGGATCAGGTTATCTGCAAGTGCAGCCATCTCCGGCCAGTCTTTGATGTTCGGGCCAAACTGGATCTCAACGCTTGGATCTGCCACGCCCTTGCTGTCAAATACACGGTTCTCGTAGATAGACTTATCGAAGTAGTATTTATGCTCGGAATAGCTTCCGTCAAACTCCTCTGCTGAGGTAAGGAATCCCTTGTTTGCTGCTGTAGCTGCAATGGAACGTGCATCCATAAGTGCAACCGAAGAGATCTGACCGTTCTGGATCTTGGAGCCTTCACGGTTCGGGAAGTTTCTGGTTGTATGACGGATACTGAATGCATTGTTTGCAGGTGTATCTCCGGCGCCGAAGCACGGTCCGCAGAATGCAGTTTTCACAACTGCGCCTGTTCCGATCAGTTCTGCAAGAACACCATTCTTAGCCAGTTCCATGTAGATTGGAGTACTTGCCGGGTATACACTTAAGGTGAAGGCATCATGGCCGATATTTTTGCCCTTGAGGATATCTGCTGCAGCGCAGATATTCTCGAATCCACCGCCTGCACAGCCGGCGATGATTCCCTGCTCAACATAAAGCTTGCCATCAACTACCTTGTCTCTCAATGTGAACGGAATCTTTCCGTCAAGGCTTACCTGTGCTCTCTTCTCCACATCTGCAAGGATATCGTCAAGGTTTGCCTTCAGCTCATCGATGGTGTAGGTGTTACTTGGGTGGAACGGCATTGCGATCATTGGTTTGATCTCACTGAGGTCGATCTCTACACAGCCGTCATAGTATGCAACGTTGCCCGGTTTCAGTTCTTTGTAATCCTCCGGTCTTCCGTGGATCGCATAGAATTCCTCGATCTTCGCATCTGTCTGCCAGATGGAGGAAAGACATGTGGTTTCTGTTGTCATAACATCAACACCGATACGGAAATCTGCGCTTAAGCTGGCAACGCCTGGTCCAACGAACTCCATAACCTTATTCTTCACATAGCCGTTGGCAAAAACCTCGCCGATGATGGCAAGCGCAACATCCTGCGGTCCTACACCCGGACGTGGAGCACCTTTCAGATAAATAGCAACTACTCCTGGCATATTAATATCGTATGTCTGGCAGAGAAGCTGTTTTACAAGCTCCGGTCCGCCCTCTCCCATAGCCATGGTTCCAAGTGCTCCGTATCTTGTATGACTGTCGGAACCGAGGATCATCTTTCCGCCGCCTGCAAGCATTTCTCTTGCAAACTGATGGATAACTGCCTGATGAGGCGGTACATAAACTCCGCCGTACTTTTTGGCACAGGTGAGACCAAACATGTGGTCATCTTCATTGATGGTTCCGCCTACTGCACAGAGGGAGTTATGGCAGTTGGTCAGTACATATGGTACTGGGAACTTCTCAAGTCCTGAAGCTCTTGCAGTCTGGATGATTCCCACAAATGTAATATCATGGGAAGTCAGTTTATCGAATTTGATCTGAAGTTTCTCCATGTTATCGGATTTATTATGAGCCTTGAGAATAGAATATGCGATGGTATTCTTAGCAGCCTCTTCTTTCGCTACAGGCAGATCAGCCTGGTTCTCGGGAATGATTTCCTGTCCGTTCTGAAGATAAACGCCGGTATCGTAAAGTTTCATTTCGGTTCCTCCAATCTGTAATGATTCTTTTTTTCATAATTTCGTTTATTATAGAGGATTTTTACACATTAGTCAATAAAAGTGAGGTGGGCTGATGCATTGTTTTATGTACAAAATCCGGGCGTATGAATTTTTTTCTATTTTGTAATTCATCAGGGCCAAGCGGATATTCGCAGCCTCGCAAGGATATTGCCAGTGAACAATAACGAGAACTTCCTTGATTTGATTGAGATCTGGATTATTTTAATCGACTTTCCATTATTTTCAAAGTAACATTAAAAGAAAAGGCAGGGAGGATTTTTGCTTATGAAAAAGAAAAAAATATGGGCCAAATTAACGGCCGCGATATCTGTCGTAGCGATGCTGATATCGCCAGTAACGGTTTCTGCTGATATGTCACATATTCAGACTTATCAGGAGTAGAAGAATCATCCGGGTGGTCTGGCTTATTTCAGCCCGGCAGCTAATTTTGGCTGGCCAAAAACAGCAACCACGGTGAATGTTTTACCGGAGCTTAGGAATGATGATCATATAACCTGGAAAATTCCATCTCAGATCACAATAAATTATAATTATAATCCTAATAAATTGCAGTTTCGGCATATGGAGATGGACCTGGATATTCAGGGTAAATGGAATTCCGGCGGCGGTTCCTACAGCACTGTAGTCGTAGAAAAGGGCGGTGCGCTGACGATAGATAAAAATGATGCACCTAGTCAATCGGTTACTTTTGATAACCTGACAGTAAAAAATGGCGGTACATTAAATGTGAATACCCTTACATATTTTCAGCCGGATGATGTATTTAACTTGGAAAAAGGTGCAGTCGTAAATGGAAATCTTTATCTGGATGGTGGAACTCTGAATTCGAAGGGAGCTACTATAAACGGCTGTCTTGATGTAAGCGGTAATCCAGAATGTAAGTGCTTCAAAAGAGGGCGTAGTGCATAACAGAAGTTTTTTTGTTATACTCACTACAGATTCATTTGAAGCACTTTTTATTTCGTATT
>NZ_JBQHWA010000026.1:0-46182 GCF_052064225.1 Blautia massiliensis (ex Liu et al. 2021)
TATATTTCGTGTATGCAAGAAAAAGTGCCACACCCCTTGTATTTACAGGGATTGTGGCACTTTTTTAACTAATCAACTGTCAAAGATGAGATTTTACCATAACCAATTTTATCTGTAAACCCATCTGAAGCAGGTCTTTTCTGCTATTCCTGTCTCTTTTTCTGTCACCTTTGGATTCCTCTGACAAGTATCAGTAAAAGAGGCTGCCATACCGTCAGAACAGTACAGCAACCTCTTTTTAAAAGGACTTTATCATATAAAAACGTCAACCCGTTAATCAGATTTCTGATTAGTACAGTTTAGCCATCTCTTCGATGTTGCTTGTATCGAATTTCAGAGGTGCGCCAAGTACAACTTCTGTACCGCCGTCATCAGCGTCTGTGATTGTATAGTCACCAAGGTCGCCAGCTGTGAACTTGTCCTCTTTAGCACCTGTGATGTCACCGTTGATCAGAGCGATTGTTGTGTAAGCGCTGAGTTTTCCAAGGCCCTGCATATCCCACAGATAGAAGTATGGGCAGGAATGATCTGCATCATCACCTGTGTACTCCTGCATCTCAGACGGAAGTCCAAGACCTGTCAGTTTGCACTCAGATCCGTTATCCTGAAGGTATTTAGCAGCTGCTGCGATACCAACAGTTGTCGGTGCACAGATAACTTTCAGATCTTTGTAGTTCTGAAGAAGAGCTGCTGTCTGGTCTGTGGATTTCTGCGGCTCATCATCACCGTATACAACGTCTACAAGCTCAAGTTTGCTGTATTTGTCGTCGCCTTCCATGATGGTCTTCATTGCGTCGATCCATGCGTTCTGGTTAGCGGACTGAGATGTAGCGGAAAGGATAGCGAACTGTCCTTCACCACCGGAAATATCAAGAACTGCATCCATAAGTGCCTGAGCAACTTCTTTTGTACCAGCCTGGTTTACGAAAATCTCACGGCTGTCTTTGTTCGGTGCGGAATCGAAGGAAGATACTTTGATTCCCTCATCCATAGCTTCCTCAAGTTTAGCCTGAAGAGCATTAACATCGTTAGCGGAGATACAGATTGCATCGAAGTCCTGAGAGATCAGGTTATCAAGAACCTTGATCTGTGCATCAGCCGTAGCTGTCTCAGGATAAACGACCTGAACCTCGCCGCCTTCAGCCTCTACTGTCTCCTGGAAAGATTTCGCTGCGATCTCGAAGAATGCGTTACCGGCTGCTTTACCAACCAGAGCGATCTTTTTGCCTTCTGCGGAATTTCCAGCTGCTTCTGTCTTAGTATCTTCGGATTTGTCATCTGCTGCGAGAACCGGGCAAACTGTACCAAGAACCATTGCTCCACAAAGGATTGCGCTAATTACCTTTTTTTTCATTGTTGTTCCTCCCTATAAGAATATAATTTTTTTATATGCTGCTGCCTCCGCTACACCGATGGAAACAGCTAACAATCATATGGGGTGTAAAGCGGATATTCGCAATCCGCTTCGCTACTTGCTCATGAACGCAGTCGTTTCGCGACCTGCGTTCAAAAAGTGATATTTAGTTTTTCTTCATTGCGACTGCTTTTTTCACATCGCCGATGATATTCGGAAGAGCTACTGCTGCTACCAGAAGTACACCGATGATGAGAAGGATCACCTGAGCATTTACGTTCTTCTGTCCAAGGCCAACTCGTAAGCATACGATGATGAATGCAGAAATGATACCGCCGGCCAGATTACCTTTACCGCCTGTGGAGGAGATACCTCCGAATACTGCCATTGCGATGGCATCCATCTCAAATCCGTTACCGGTTGTTGTGTTTGCACCGTAAGAAGATGATACCAGGAACAGTGCACAAAGTCCGGACATAAGTCCCATAATTGTGTAGATGATGAAACGGATCTTCTCTACATGAACGCCTGCATAATAAGCTGCCACACGGTTTGTTCCGATTGCATAGGTACGACGTCCGAATGTGCTCTTTCCAAGAAAGATCGCAAAAAGTACACCAAGGATCAGCACCAGGAAAAGAATATATGGAATATTTCCAACCTTTCCACCGATAGCACGGAAGCCATCTGTGTTTGTGATCGCAATACTTCCGCCGGCTCCAAGTGTTACCTCAGCGATACCACGGAAGATGATCTGTGTTGCCAGTGTTACGATCATTGGAGGCAGCTCCTTGAAACGGGTAAGGATAAATCCGTTAACCGCACCACAGAGGGCACCAACAACCAGTGCTGTAAGTACTACTACAATGAACGGAGCGTTTGTGTTGCAGACCATACAGCTTAAGGTAGCGGAGAGACACACGATCGCACCTACGGAAATATCGATCTCGCCTAATACCAGGATGTACGCCATTGGAAACATCATGAATACCTCTGCAAGGTAAACCGGCATCTGACGAAGAACACTCTTCATATTATAAAACTCAGAAAATGATGCGCAGAAAATATTTACCAGGATAAAGAGAATGACCAGGATGCCTTCCCAACTGAATATGATGTGTTTCATCGGATTTTCCGGCACATTGTTAATACTTCTTCCAGATTTTCCAGCCATGATTTACATCTCCCTTCCCTTTAATGCGTTTTTATCTGCGATTCTCTGCAGAACAACGTTGATCACAACTACTACCAGGATGATAACACCCTTGATCATGTTCTGCCACAGTGAACTGATACCTACAAGCGGAAGAGCTTTTGCGATCGTTGCAAGGATAATGGAACCGAGGAATGCACCTACTACGGTTCCACGTCCACCGCTCATGCTTACACCACCGATAACGCAGGCTGCGATAACATCCATCTCACCGCCGTACTGCATATCAGGCATTGCAGAAGCATAAACAGATACCTGAAGTGCTCCGCCAAGACCTGCGAGGAATCCCATGATCACATATACAAGAAGGTTGATATTCTTTGCATTGATACCGGAAACCTGTGCTGCGCTTGCATTACTTCCTACTGCGTAGATCCTTCGTCCTGTTCTTGTCCATTTCATAAAGAAGAAGAATACCACATAGCATACGATGATCACCCAGATAACCTTGTTGATCCCAAGGAAGCTGGTTGTTGCAAAATTCTTAAACTCACCAAGAGCTGCGGCACTTGCCCACTCACCACCGTGGGAAACAAGATAACCCATTGCTCTGTAGATGTACATAAAGCCCATGGTTGCAATGATAGGCGGAACGTTTGCTCTTGAGATCACAAGACCTACAACCAGTCCGCAGGCAATACCGATCGCCATTGCAATGATGAAAGCAAGTAATGTACTTGTGATATGTCCGTATTTCAGGAGCATACCGATGGACATACCGGAAAGTGCCAGAGTTGACATGATGGAAATATCGATTCCGCCTACCAGCATGACACACAGCATACCAAGTGACATTACCATTGTTACTGCATTATTTTTCAGCATCTCCATGAGTGACTTCGGCGTAAGGAATGACGGGCTGATCACTGTGACAACGGCAAACAGCACGATCACGATAATTGCCAGCAGAGCCTCTCGGGAGCCTGTAATCTTCTTGATAACAGATTTCTTTTCCATTATTTAGTCCCCTTTCCAGTGCTCTTTTCCATGGACAGCTCAAGGATTCCTTCCTGTGTTGCCTCTCCCCTGTTCAGTTCACCTGTCTTACGGCCGTTGCACATAACGATGATACGGTCAGACATTCCAAGGATCTCAGGCATCTCGGAAGAGATCAGGATGATGGCATAGCCCTTCTTCGCAAGATCTCCCATGATCGCATAGATCTCAGCTTTTGCACCAACATCGACACCCTTTGTCGGCTCATCCATGATAACGACCTTCATTTCCTGAGCAAGTGCCTTGGCAACAACAACCTTCTGCTGGTTACCACCGGACAGTGAGCTTGCAGGCTGGAAAATATCAACAGCCTTGGTATCTACTTCTTCAAGAAGCTTCCTGGAAAGCTCTCTTTCTGCTTTCTCGTCATTGAATCCGGATTTTGCATATTTGCTGATGATCGGAAGGGTTACGTTTCTTCCAAGGCCCCAGCTCATGACAAGGCCCTGCTTCTGTCTGTCTTCAGGAAGAAGGATGATACCTTTTTCCATTGCTTCGGAAGGAGTCTTGATATAAACCTCTTTTCCCTCAAGGAAAACCTTTCCTTCGTCCGGATGGGTGATTCCGCTGACAGCTTCCATAACCTCTGTACGTCCTGCACCGACCAGACCGGTAAGACCTACGATCTCGCCTGCACGTACATTGAAGGAAACATCCTTGAAAAATCCTGTTCTGGAAAGATGTTCAATACGAAGCATCTCATCTCCCAGCTTAACCTCCGGCTTCGGGAACAGATCATTGATCTCACGTCCAACCATTGCCTTGATCAGATCTGCGTTTGTGATCCCGTTTACATCATAGGTTCCGATATACTGAGAATCACGGAATACGGTAACTCTGGAAGCCAGACGGTACATATCCTCGAAACGGTGGGAAATAAAGATAATGGAAACGCCATTCTCTTTCAGCTTATCAACCAGTGTGTAAAGCTTCTCAGACTCGTTTCTGGTAAGTGCTGCTGTAGGCTCATCCAGAATGATGATCTTTGCATTTGTGGAAAGCGCTTTGGCGATCTCAACCATCTGCTGCTGTGCAACAGAAAGAGTTCCCATCTCAGCGGTTGCATCAAAATCTGCATCCAGCTCACCTAAGTACTTGTTCGCCTCCTGATTCATCTCTTTCCACTGGATCATATGATGTTTGATGATCTCGTGACCCATAAAAATATTTTCTGCAACTGTAAGGTGCGGATATGATGTCGGATGCTGATATACGGCTGCAATACCTGCCTCCTGGGCATCCTTCGGACCCTTGAAGTCAACCTTCTGTCCATTCAGGAACATCTCACCTTCTTCTGCTTTATGTACTCCGGTAATAACCTTGATAAACGTAGATTTACCAGCACCGTTCTCACCCATCAGTGCGTGAACCTCACCAGGCTTGAGCTGGAACTGTACATTATTCAGAGCTTTGACACCGGGGAATATCTTCGTAATACCTTTTAATTCAAGAACATATTCTGACACGGCTCTTTCTCCTCCCTTTCCTTTAATCTGATTATATTCTATCATCCGGCCCACAGGTTGATAATGGGAATATTTTTGGATAAGGGTAAAATATTCTTCTTTTCCCTGTAAAATATTACTCATAAACCATTGTCCCATTCTCGTATTTCTATATACTTTATGCTATAATGATAACGCTGACGTTACAGTTTTCTGGGAATATAAACAGAGCTGTAAACGTCCGATTTACGAAGCTATAAAGCTATGCTCGATTGGAGAATTGTATATGAAATTACTGATCGTCGATGACGAAGAACTTACGCGTACCGGACTGATCTCATCTATCGACTGGGATTCTCTGGGGATCACCGAGATCCTTCAGGCAGATGATGGTGTGAACGGACTGGAAATGGCCAGACTGTATAAACCTGAGATTATTCTCTGCGATGTACGGATGCCGCGGATGACAGGCATTGCCATGCTGGAGCGTCTGGAGAAATTCCTGCCGGACAGTATCCCTATCTTTATGAGCGGATATTCTGACAAAGAGTATCTGAAAGCTGCCATCAAACTAAAAGCCATCAATTACATCGAAAAGCCTCTGCATCCCGAGGAAGTACAGGCGGCAGTTCTGGAAGCGCAGACTCTTTACAAACAAAAGCTCCGCTCCCATCGTGGCGAAGCGATCCATTCTCAGGAAATCGCTACCCGGCTGGCACAGCAGCTGACTCTTCCACCTTCCGATAACAACAAAATTGCAGATCTCTGTCTGGAGCTGGGGCAGCCGGAGCTTCTTGAGAACGGCATGAATTTTACCTCTGTGATCGTAAAGCTTAATGAATCTGTGGAGGCTTCCGGTATTTTCCTGGAAGATCTCCAGAACGACATTTCCTGTTTTCTGGAGCATTACCATCTGAAATGTCTTTTTGTGGAAAAAAGAGTTCAGTATCTGGTCCACCATATATATGGAAGGAATGCCCTTTCCCCGACTACCCTTTCCGCAGTGGGAAGCTATATTTCCAGACAATATGACACCTGCGGAAAGCATCTGATCGCAGCCGGAAATACCGTAACGGATATTTTCAGGGTTTATCAGTCCTACGCTTCTGCCGTGATCCTTCTGCAGAACTGTTTTTTCTTTCCGGAAAAAACATTTCTGACGGAAAATGCCATCCGCCTTCTTTCACCGAAGGGACCGGTTCCGGATTCCCTGCATTCACCGGAAAATACTTTTTCCAAATATCTCCTGGCCGGAGAAGAAGAACACTGTTTTCAGTTTCTTGATGAGCTTTTCCGGTATTATAGCTGCAATCACACATTTATGCCTAACCAGATCCGTGATCTTTATTACCAGCTATTTAATACACTTTCGGCTTCCCGTAAAAAAAATCAGCTGGAAACCGAACCTCATGAAAAGCAGGATCTGATCGTAGATACGTTAAACAACGCCTTCACCTACGAAGAGCTTCACAAAGCTCTGAAAGAAAAAACCGCCCAGTATTTTGAAGATGCGAAAAATTCCCAGCCGGAAAATTCCACGATCTTTATGATCAAGGATTATATCAGCCGGAACTATATGAACGATACACTTTCCGTAAAAGATATCAGCGGCCATGTATACCTTTCCGCATCTTATGTATGCACTTTTTTCAAAAGTGAGACCGGACAGACTCTCAATCAATATCTGACAGAATACCGAATGGAAAAGGCCAAGCAGCTGCTTTCCGATCCCAGATACAAGATTTCCGAGATTTCCTCCAAGGTAGGCTATACGGATGGCAATTACTTTGGAAAAAGCTTCAAAAAATACTCCGGCTTTTCCCCGTCTGAATACCGGGAGAAAATGTCATGAGGGCCCTCTGGCGCCGTTTCAAAAACGGCTACCTGAATTTAAACCTGCAGACAAAATTCACCATTGCCCTGATCAGCATTGTGGTAGTTCCTGCCTGTCTTACCGCCTTTCTTTTTTATGGACGACTTTATAGCATGGTGGTTTCCAATACCATCCGGCAGGAACAGGACGCCTCCGCAAAAACTGCACCTCTGATCGAACGGACTATGGATACGATCCTCGCTACTACCCGGAATATTACAGGACAGAATTTTTTTCAGGAACTTTTTTATATGCCGGTCAGCGATTCAGCAGAACAGCTTGCAACATCTAACCATGCCACTGATTTTAAAAATGCCGTTCAGCGTCTGACCACAGATTCCATTGTTACCGATGTACAGATCTATGTGGATTTTCCTGATGATCTGAAGACACTGGATACTTATCCCAACACTGAGAATATCCTTGCTCCCTTAAGTCAGGCGAAAGGTACCTACTGGTACGGTATCTTTCAGGGAAACCGGAACACCCAGGAAATGTTCTGTCCTTCCTTCTATCTTGGTCCCAGGGAAAAAAAGAATTATGGTGATATGGCATATATCTGCCCTTTAAGCCTTTATTATCACTCCACTGCCTATAAGGCTTATCTGGCAGTGTATTATTCCGATGACAAGCTTACTTCCATTCTTTCCGACAATCTATCTCTGGAAGGAAGTGTTTCATATATTGTAAACGAACGTGATGCCATTGTTGCTACCTCAGATCTGTCATTATCCGGAATCTACCAACTGGATTACGACACCATCAAGGCTTCCTTTATGTCTTCCAATAACTTCATTGAGCGGAACATTCTGGACACAAAGGTTTATGCCGGTTTTTACAGTATTTCCAATACGGACTGGTTTATGGTGACGGTCCTTCCTTCCCCGCCGCTGATCCATGCGAGCAACCGACTGATGATCCAGATCGTACTGATCTATGCAGTTTTTCTGGTTCTGGCACTTATTTTTGCCAATGTACTGGCTCATTCCATTACCGGAAGACTTTCTTCTGTGATCCGGCAGATGCAGACCGTCCGCCACGGCCCGCCTACTCCTATGGAAAGTCCACAGGCACATGATGAGATCGGTAATCTTATCGATACCTACAACTATATGACTCGAAAAATGGAGGAACTGATGGAGAAGCAGGCTAAGGCTGCAGAAGATCTGCGGATCGCAGAATTCAATTCCCTCCAGGCACAGATCAATCCGCATTTTCTTTATAATACCATGGATATGATCAACTGGATGGCACTGCAGGGACAGACCGATGAGATCAGTCACGCAGTGCAAAGTCTTTCCCGTTTTTATAAGCTGACTCTGAGCCGCAAAAAAGGAATCTCTACCATTGCAAGGGAGCTGGAGCATGTAACCATCTACGTGCAGCTTCAGAATATGCGCTACCACGACAGCATTGAGCTGATCACGGATATCCCGGATGAGCTTTCAGAATACCAGATCCCGAAGCTGACTCTTCAGCCTGTTGTGGAAAATTCCATTCTTCACGGGATCCTGGAAAAAGAATCAAAATCCGGAACTATTGTTATTACCGGATGGATGGAAAATGAGGATACTGTTCTTCTGATTTCCGATGACGGTGTTGGGATTTCGCCGGAAATCCTGTCAACTATCCTTTCCGGAAAGGGAAAAAGCCAGTCCGGCGGCACCAATATCGCAGTTTATAATACCCACCGGAGACTCCAAATTCTCTATGGAAATGATTACGGACTCACTTATTCCAGCAAGCCTGGAGAGGGGACGGATGTTGAGATCCGGTTCCCTGCACATCGTGAAAAGTAACTTACGTTCCAAAAAAATCTTTATTCAGAAATGAGGTATGACACTATATGAATACACAGCCAGAAGCTCTTTTATATAATTTTAACGACCCGGAACGGCTTCGCCAGATCCGCCGCTATCTGAACCGTCAGAAGGTTAAGACACGGATCGTCACTGCGCCGGAATTTCTTCATCCGCTGGGATATCTTTTTGAGATTCCGGGATTTCATCCCTCATCCCAGTTTAATCTGGGAAGAAATTTCAGTGATGAGATGATCGTGCTGAAGGATTTTTCCAGTGCACAGATGGATGATTTTCTTGCTTTTTTCCGTGAAAACCAGATCCCGCCTGTTGCACTGAAGGCCATGCTCACACCGGTAACTCAGCACTGGTCTTCCATCCAGCTGCACGATGAGCTTTCCAGGGAGCACACACTTATGCATAAAAAATAACTGCAAAACCAAAATCTGCCGAATCTGCCTGCTGCATTTCCGGCAGATCTTTTTTATCTTATTTTTCCCACTGAAAAAGGAGACCGCTCCGCGCAGTCTCCTTTTTTGAATATGTTTTAGGTTGAATACATAAGAAAGAATTTATCTTGTCACGATATCTACCGGTACGTTAAAGATTTTTGCAACCTTCAGGATCGTATCGATGTGTCTTCCTGTAGCAGCTGCCATATGATGTGTCGGGCCAGCCTCGCTCCAGCGGTTAACAAACTCTCTTGCTCCGCATGTGAAGCGTGTTCTCATGTTTGTATCACCGAAGGAAAGGATCGGTCCCTCCTCGTTTACGCCCTCAGCTACAACGAATTTGAAGTTTCCGTCTTTATCCTGAGTGATCGCAAGGTAGGTCACCGGACCTGTGTACGGATAGAACTGTGTCAGATATCCGCCGCCTGTTTTGCCATGGAATACTTTTACGATCTTCATGGTTGGCTTCTTGTCAGAGATGTCCGCGTCACCGCTTCCGGAATGTCCGATGATGCAGATGTCATCATTGAAATCGATGGAGTACATCTCAGAAAGCTGACCTGTACCGGAAATTGTCTTTAAGATACTCATTGCCATGGCAACCTTCATGTCACCCTCTACCGCACATGCAGTACCCTGTTTGATCAGCATGGAGAATGCCGGGATCAGCATACTGTCAAGGACACCTGCTTTACCCTGTGCAAATCCGTCGTAATGAGAAGCGATCATTCCAAGATGC
The DNA here is from genome assembly GCF_052064225.1 of Blautia massiliensis (ex Liu et al. 2021). Taxonomy (NCBI): domain Bacteria; kingdom Bacillati; phylum Bacillota; class Clostridia; order Lachnospirales; family Lachnospiraceae; genus Blautia; species Blautia massiliensis (ex Liu et al. 2021). The sequence continues at coordinate 9,872 of NZ_JBQHWA010000026.1, forward strand.
TCTTCTTTTACCCATTTCTCAAAAGCAACAACGTATTTGGCCATATCCCATACTTTCTCAATGGTGCCGCCGCCCTCAATATCGAATGTATCAAGGATATCCTGTGCTTTTGCACGGATTGCCTCCTCATCTGTAATATCATCAGCAATCGCCCACATCTTCTCCCAGTCGAACTGTTTTGTGTAGAGGAACATTCTGTTATAGAGGTTTGTCTCATCAATATACAGATCCATCATACCCGGATATGGTCTTCCGATCTGCGCAATGTTAGTCTCACGGAATCTTCTTCTTACCTGAGCAGCCTTGCACCAGTCTTCGATCTCAGCCTGAACTGCAGGATCTCCGCCTTCTACAACGCCTGTGATAACCGCATGTCTCTTGCCTGCTCTCTCAAGGTCAGCAACTGCCTCGCCTACAGCACCGCATGCATAGCCTTCACCCAGCCAGGAGGCAATGTCAGTGTGCTCATAATCCAGCGCTTTGATCTTCTGAACGTTTACAAGAACAACCGGAACATCCAGATCACGGATCGCCGGAAGCATGTTGTAGGATGTTGCGTATGTCAGCATCTGAAGAAATACAAGGTCAACATCTGCTGCACGGAACTTATCTCCTGCCACCATTGCCTGCTCTTTTGTTGTCACCATTCCGCCGTCAACGATCTCTACTGTATCCGGGATCGTTTTCTTGAATGCGTCGTACTGTGCCTCAAATTCCGGCACCAGTGACGGGAACTGCGGAAGATATGCGCCTAAAGCAATTGAAAATACACCAACTTTTGCCTTTGTGTTAACTAACATAATAAAACCTCCAGTTATTTTTATTTATGCTTTGTATACTTTTATACCGAAGGACTCATGGATGGTTGTACGAGCCTCCTCGATCGTTTTAAACTCCTCGGCCTTCAGCATCTGTGCTGTGATATTACCGATTGCAGTAGCCTCACCAGGGCCTGCATGAATTTCTTTCTTTGTAGCTTTTGCAGTCAGCTCATTTAAGTATCCTGCATTGGAACCACCGCCTACGATATGGATACGGCTGTAGGTTCTTCCTGTCATCTCCTCGATTTCTTTTGCGATCTTAGCGTAGCAATCTGCAAGGCTTGTATAGATAACGGTTGCAATCTCGCCAAGAGTTTCCGGAACCTGCTGTCCTGTTCTGCGGCAGTAGTCCTGAACCTCTTTTGTCATGTTCTCAGGAGAAAGGAAGCACTCATCGTTTGCGTTTACTCTTGACGGGAAGTCTTTTGCCTCCTCAGCCATCTCGCAGATCTGTGCAAAGCTGTACGCATCATCAAACTCATGACGTACAGACTGGATCATCCAGAGACCCATGATGTTCTTCAGATAACGGAAACGTCCTGCATATCCACCCTCGTTTGTGAAGTTCATCTCACAGCTCTTCTCAGAGCAGTCTGCTTCTTTTCTCTCGATTCCCATCAGAGACCATGTTCCGGAACTGATATAAATGAAATCGTCATCATTTGCAGGCACAGCCAGAACTGCAGACCCTGTATCATGTGTAGCCGGTGCTACAACCTCAAGATCAAAGCCAACTGCTTCCTTCACTGCGTCTGTTAAATGTCCGATGCTTGTGCTAGGCATGATCAGCTTCTGGAATATCTTTCTTGGATATCCCAGCATATCGATCAGCTCATAATCCCAGTCCTTGGTTGTCGGACATACAAGCTGTCCTGTGGTTGCCTCTGTGTACTCGCAAGTTTTTTCGCCTGTAAGAAGAAAATGGAAGTAGTCCGGTACATGAAGAAGTGTCTCAGCCTGCTCCAGATACTCAGGATGTTTCTTCTTCACTGCCATCAGCTGATATACTGTATTGTAGATTGCTTTCTGGATACCGGTTCTTGCATACAGATCCTTCAGGGAAATTGTCTTATAAACTTCCTCGTCCATTCCCTCTGTACGATGATCACGGTAGCCTACCGTATTGCCAAGAACCTTGTCGTCCTTGTCTAGAAGCACGAAGTCAACACCCCAGGTATCAACACCCATGCTTACCGGGATCTTGCCGATCTCTTTACATTTCTTAAGACCATTTACGATCTCGTTGAAAAGGCGGTCAAACTCCCAGCAGAGCTCTCCATCCTTCTTAACCATGCCGTTCTCAAAACGATAGATTTCTTCCAGGATCATTTTTCCGTTTTCCATATGTCCCAGAATGTGACGTCCACTGGATGCTCCGATATCTACTGCTAAATAATATGTTGCCATTTTTAAATCCTCCTCAATATGTAAGCTTCTGATCACTTTCATATCTGATGTTGTATTTATCATACATCAGGATCCTTCCGGTGATAAGAACCTCTTTTGTCAAAAAAAGTGTCTTTATTTGCCAATAATACAGCGATTATTTATGAACTACTACATTATTTGTTTAAAAAATCCGCTGACTGAATCAGCCAGCGGATCTCTTATTTCATACGTCCGTGAACGCAATCCGCGTTCATTATAACTTCACGATCTTATCAATTATATGATTTGATTAGTCATAAAGGTTAGGAGCGATATTCTCGTCTTCCATATTTGTTGCATCATACCAGTAACCCTCTGTAGGAACATCCTCAAGCTCCTGGCCGTTTGCTGCTGCTGTCAGAGCGTAGATTGCATAGTATCCCATCATAAGAGGAGACTGTGTAACAGCACCAACGAGTGTGCCATCTTTAACAGCTGCTTTGATGATAGAACCAGCATCGAAACCAACACCGATCACATCGCCGTTTGCTGCGTCAGAACCAAGAACGTTAAGGTTGGAGTTTGCTGCAAGAACACCCTCTGCGGAAACCTGGTTGGAACCGAAGATTGCGATACAGTTCTCCTGGGAAAGGATTGCCTGTGCCTCTGTGGAGCAGAGCTCTACAGTTGTCTGTGCCGGAACAGCTACCTGGATAACAACGTCAGCGTCTTTAGCGTCTGCGTCAGCACCCTCTGCTGCGTTTACATAGAACTCGTTGCCGCTTACTGCAACTGTCTTTCCATCAGCCTGAAGAAGCTCGATCATCTTGTTGATGAATCCTGTACCACGCTGCTGGATGTTCTGAGCTGTTGCATCCTGGTTAACCTCACCGATTACAACCTGTCCCTCAGCATCTTTAACAACGTCTTTAATGCTGTTGTACATATTCTCAGCTGCTACTGCACCAGCCTGATTGTTATCTGTACAAACCTCGCATACTACAGATCCCTCTGGAGCATCAGCGATACCTGTATCGAATGTTACAACCGGGATTCCTTTTTCTGCACATGTCTTAAGTGCATCTGTAACGGAAGATGTATCACAAGCTGCAAGTCCTAATCCAACAGGATTGGAAGCGATAGCTGTGTTGATCATGTTAACCTGGTCAGCGATATCGGACTCACTGTTCGGTCCCTGTGCTTTATAAGTAACGCCCAGCTCCTCAGATGCTTTCTTCATACCTTCCTGAGCTGCATCCCAGTATGTGGACTGGAAAGATTTAACCATCATCGGGAACTCATAAGCTTCGTTTGCTTTCAGTCCGTCGAACTGTGCGGTAGGATCCTCAGCTGCTGTGGAATCTGCGGATTCCTCTGTTGATGCATCTTCTTTCTCCTCAGCTGCAAAAGCTGCTGTTGCGCTCATGCTTGTTACCATTGCTGCACAGAGCATTAATGCCATAACCTTTTTTGCTTTCATATAATATTTCCTCCTTAAATATATTATATAGTTTTTTTATGTTCATACGCCATTGCTACCCCCTTGGCGTTTCACATCTTTGAAAATGGGTACTGTCACATTTCTCTGTGAACAGCACCCTTTTTCACATTATATCTCACTGCTTATCAGTGTGCTGCTTTTTTCTCTTTCAGGATATCGATCAGAACGGCTACGATCAGAACGATACCGGTGATGATCTGCTGCCAGTTTGCCTGCAGGCCGATATATGGAAGACCTGTTTTCAGAAGCATGATGACGAAGATACCAACGAATGTACCGATCACGGAACCATATCCACCGGTAGCTGATACACCACCAACGAATACACCACCGATAGCATCCATTTCAAGTCCGGCACCAGTACCAGGCTGTACAGTAGGTGTTACTGCTGCGTATGCGATTGCTGCAAGACCTGTAAACAGACCGCAGACAACGTATACCATTACGTGATAGAACTTTGTATTGATTCCGGAAAGGGCTGCTGCCTCTTTGTTGGAACCGATTGCAATTGTATAACGACCGAATTTGGTGTGGTTCAGGATGTACTCCATAAGAAGAACCAGAATGACCATCCACAGGAATCCAAGCGGATAACGGGAAGCACTTCTTCCTGTACCAACAGTTACTTTAAAGATTGTGTGGAACCATCCACCATCCTGTGTAAGTCCCGGCCAAGGTGTCGCACTGCAGAGAGATCCGGCACCACGGGTAATCATACAGGTACAAAGTGTTGCCAAAAATGGCGGCAGGTTCATAACACCGATCAGTACACCGTTCAGTGCACCGACTGCGATACCAAGAACAATACAGATCAGCATTGCCAGAGCTACCGGGCAATTGTTGTTTCTGATCAGTGTTCCGGCGATCAGTGCGTATGCTACCATACCAGTTCCGATTGACAGGTCAACACCACCAGTGATAAGCGGGAATGTAACTCCGATCGCCATAAGAAGATCGTAATATGAGAAATCCAGCATACTCAGGATCGTGGTGTACTGTCTGAATTCTTTACTCAAGCCTGAGAATATTGCACACAGGACAATGATAACGAGCAAAACAATAAATCTCTGATCACTTAAAATACTTTTTTTCTTCTTAGTCATGACTTTCCTCCTTAATCGATATTCCGTGTGGCCTTGTCCATGATGTTTTCCTGGGTTGCCTCGGAGATATCAATACATCCGGTAACTTTACCCTCACACATGATGATGATACGGTCACTCATTCGGAGAACTTCCGTCATCTCAGAAGAAATCATGATAATGGATTTGCCTTCTGCTGCCAGTCTGTTCATTAATTTGTAGATTTCGTTCTTGGCACCAACATCGATACCTCTTGTCGGCTCATCGAAAATAAGGATATCGCTGTCTCGTGTCAGCCATTTTGCAATAACAACCTTCTGCTGGTTACCACCGGAAAGGTTTACTACCAGCTGATCTGTTGTAGGTGTCTTTGTTGCAAGCTCTTTTACATATTTCTCAGTAACTTCTTTTTCTTTTGCCTTATTAATGAAGAGACCGTTTGTAAAGTTCTCCATTGTAGCAAGTGTTGTATTCTCTGTTACAGATTTCTGTACGACAACACCGTATCTTCTTCTGTCCTCTGACAGATAACCGATACCACATTTAACAGCATCCTGCGGGCTGTTGATAGTCACCTCATGAAGCTGACCGTCTTTACCCATAACGGAGATCTTACCACTCTGCTTCGGATCTGCTCCGAACAGTGCTCTGGCTGTTTCGGTACGTCCTGCACCCATCAGTCCTGAGAAACCAAGGATCTCGCCTTTTCTCAGCTCAAAACTTACATCCTGGACCATCTTGCCTGCGTTCAGATGCTCAACCTTAAGAACTACCGGTGCATCTGCCGGAACCGCACTCTCCTGCTTCGGATCCTCATAAATAACACGACCAACCATCATGTTGATGATATCTTCTTTTGTACTGTCTTTTGTGATGAGGGTTCCTACGTAACCACCATCTCGCATGACTGTTACACGGTCTGTGATCGTTTTGATCTCATCCATACGATGTGAGATATACACGATACCAAGATTTTTCTTACGAAGGTCACGGATGATCTCAAACAGATCCGCGATCTCTTTCTCGGTAAGTGCTGCGGAAGGCTCATCGAAGATGATAACCTCAGCTTTATGAGAGATTGCTTTTGCGATCTCACACATCTGCTGTTTTCCGACTGTCAGGTTTTTCATCTTTTCCTTCGGATTGATCTCAATGTTCAGATCCTGGAAAAGCTTCTTTGAATCCTCGATCATCTTTTTGTCATCAATGCGGAAACCTTTTTTCGGCTCACGTCCAATGAAGATGTTCTGAGCAACGGTAAGATCACCTACCATGTTCAGCTCCTGATGTACGATTACAACGCCGGCATCCTGTGCCTCACGTGTATTGTGGAATTCTGTTTCCTGTCCTTTGTAAACGATGGAACCTGAATCCTTCTGATAAATACCGGTAAGAACCTTCATCAGTGTTGATTTACCGGCACCGTTTTCTCCCATAAGTGCATGTACTTCGCCGCGTTTTACTTCGAAATTAACGTGATCCAGAGCATGAACTCCAGGAAAGGACTTATCAATGTCCTTCATAGTTAAAATAACTTCACCCATTGTCGCATCCTCCCTCTAAGATCAGTTCTTTCTGCGTCTTGCAGAAACGTCGATATAAACTGCAACGATAACGATGATACCTGTGATGATCATCTGCTGTCCTTTACCAAGGCCAAATGCCATGATGCCCTGCTGAAGAAGAGAGATGATAAATACGCCGATTACAGTACCGCCGATGGAAGCAAGTCCACCAACCATGGATGTACCACCCATAACGCAGCCTGCAATAGCCTCATTGTTGTACTGATCGCCATAACCAGGCTGAACAGTTGTGTATGTAGCTACAAAGAAGAGTGCTGCAATACCTACCAGGAATCCGCAGATCATATAAGCAAGCATTTCCCATTTCTTTGTGTTGACACCGGAAAGACGGACAGCCTCTTTGTTAGATCCAAGGCAGAGGATGTAACGTCCTGGTTTTGTGTTGTAAAGAACGATACCGCAGATAACTGCCATTACCAGGAAAATAATAATTCCTACAGGGAAGCCGTTTACGGAAACGATATTACGGAACCAGCCGTTTGCATCGCCAGCTGCCGGCCAGCTTACGGACTGTGTTTTTGTGAATACAGAAGCAATACCTTTTGCAATGTTCATGGATGCCATGGAAATAATGAATGGTGGCACTGACATGTAAGAAACCATCCAGCCATTGAAAATACCAAAGCAGAGACCGATCAGAATGCAAAGGATCATGGCAACTACACATGGAACCTTGTAAGATGTCATGCAGTAACCGGATACCAGTGCACAGCAGAACATTACAGGTCCGATGGAGAAATCAATTCCTCCTGTAGCGATTACGAATGTAACGCCAAGTGACAAAAAGCCCAGGAAATACACATAGTTCAAAGTAGACTTGATACTATCAACAGTCGGAAACCTGTTTCCAAGAACTACTTTAAAAACCAGGAACATAAGAATCAGAACACAGACAAGAAGTATTCTGTTCAATCCGAGCTTCTTAACGATTGGATTTTGTTTTAAGTTTTCCAATTTTTACCCTCCTCACGTTTTGCACGTATCTTGTGTTTTCTTGGTTATTATAATACCGTCAAAAATCAATAATTGTAATAGAATATCTTTCAAAAAAAGGTTAAATATTTACTGTATGGTAAATATTTAACCCTTTTCTTTGTGTATTTATGACTATTTACGGTGTAAGATCACCATATGTTTTTAACGTATTAAACGGGAAAAGCAGTTTTTCGATCTCACTGGTATACATATTGTCAGGAGTCACAAGCTGGCACCCGGAATTAATATTCTTCTTATAGTCTTCTCCACGCAGCATCTTAACAGTTTCCCGAACACCCACATACCCCATTTTAAATGCCTTCTGTACAACGATTCCCTGGAAGATTCCGTGTTCCATCAGCTGGACGGCCTCCTGTGAGCTGTCTACTCCCACCACCCTGATCCGATTCTCTGCTTTTGCTGCCTTTACTGCTCTTGCAGCACCTACAGAGGAATATTCATTCATTCCCGCGATCATCTTGAGATCCGGATATTTTTTCATCAGCTCTTTTGTAAGCTCATAGGACTTGTCATACTGAGAATCACAGTATACCACATCTACGATATTATCCTTCAGACTGCCAAGTCCTGTCCGGAAACCTTTTTCTCTTTCAACTGCCGTAGATACACCCTTTACATGTGAAACGATCGCAATCTGATCATCCGTTCCCGCAAGATCCTTCGCAAACCTGCCAAGGATCTGTCCCGCTTCCAGATTATCGGTCGCAACGGTAAGATCCTGGACCTCTTCCTGTGTGTAGGAATCAATAAATGCGATATGTATTCCCTGTTCCTTTGCCTTCTTCAAAAGCTGGTCGGATTCAGTGAAGCTGGACGGCGAGATCAGGATCGCGTCCGGTTTTTCTTCTGTTGCCCTTTCGATCAGCTTGTTCTGCCCATCCACATCATTCTCTTCCTCAGGTGCCCATACGCGGATATCTGCATTATATTCCTTTGCAGCCATCTCCGCCCCCTGAATCAGTGATGTCCAGAAATCATTGGTACCATCCACAACCTTCGGAATATAGATCAGCGATAGTTTTCTCTCTTCTTCTACCTGTTTATAATAGACTATTCCGGCTACAAGCCCCGCCACAAGGCAGATGACCACTCCTAAAGTCAGGAGTTTTCTATGTTTTTTCATATTGATTCCTCCTGTATTCCCGGAATGGTGATCGTGGCAGTGGTTCCGACACCTTTTTCACTTTCATAGGTGATCCCGTAATTTTCTCCATAATAAAGTTTCAGACGTTTCTGTACATTGTAAACACCCACACCATTGGAATGATAATTCACCTTATGCTTATCATAAATATGTGACAATGTTTCCTCATCCATACCTACACCGTTGTCGATTACCTGAAGAACTGCATTTCCGCCCTTCATAAAGCCTTTTACCTGCAAAAGTCCCTTACTCTCTTTATATTTCAGTCCATGATAGATGGCATTTTCAATGATCGGCTGGAGAACCAGCTTGATCAGAGGGATATTTAATATAGAAGGTTCTACATCGATCTCGAATTCCAGCTTGTCCTTGTAACGCATCTTCTGGATCGTAAGATAACCCTTGGCATACTCCACTTCCCTTGCAAGAGGAACCACTTCATCTTCATTACTGATGCTCTGACGAAGAAGACGCGCCAGGGATGCTGTCATCAGAACAACCTCTTCGTACTTTCTACCCTCTGCCATCCAGATGATCGAATCCAGGGTATTGTAGAGAAAATGAGGATTGATCTGGGACTGAAGGGCCTTAAGCTCACTTTTTCTCTTTGCTTCCTGTTCCTTCACGTTCTGCTCCATAAGATCCTGTATCCTATGTGTCATCACATTGAAAGATTTCGTCAGGCTTCCGATCTCATTCTCTGAATCGATCTCCACATCTGCTCCGTCAAAATGCCCTTCCTGTACTCTGGACATGGAATCTCTGAGACGCTGAAGAGGATATGTAAGACTCTTTGCCAGAAATCTGGAAAAAAGCAGTGCCACGATCATCAGAAGTGCGGAAATAAGCACATAAATACTCTGTGCCTGATTGCTTTTGCGCAGAAGCTCGCTGACGCTCATACAGCCCACAACGGTCCATCCGGTTTTATTTGATCTGGAAATGGAATACAGCTTTCCTCTGTTTCCCTTTTCGGTACGCACCGTATCTTCTTTTGATTTCACGATCAGGTCGATATTCTCAGTCTGCAATTCATTGTAAAGCTGCTGCTGTTGGGGATGGTATACAATATTTCCGCTTTCATCCAGAATGAATGCGTATCCCTTTTTCCCGATCGTATTCTGATCACAAAGTTCACTGATGGCACTGTAATTCAGATCAATAAAAAAGACTCCCTCTTTCTCACCGCTGTTGGAAAAATTACGGATTCCCCTGCTTAAAGTGATCACCCACGGACGCTCTCCGCTGATGATGTGCTGTACATGAGAAGATGTAAGAAGCGGGCCTTCCGGCTTCTGTAAAGCTTCCAGATACCACTCCTGGGTGGAAAGCTTCAGATCCGGATTCACAGACTGTTTGCCGTCGTTGATCAGCTTCCGTCCATTACTTCCAATGATCCCAAGATTTCGGATATCACTTCGTCCATCCAGAATAGTCTTGAACTGATTGATCAGACGCTCTCTTGTTCCATTGTCCACATTTTCACCAAAAAGATATTGCTGTACATCCTCGTTACTGGAAATCATATAGGCTATATTTTCCATGTAATCAATATAGGAATCAATATTCTGATTCATCTGCTGCACGATATTCTGGGTGTAGACAGCAGAATTTTCAAAAATAGAATTGCGGGTATATCTCATGGAAACACCTGTTATGACCAGCACCGCACTTAAAAGCAGCACCGTCACTACCGCAAAGATCGCACTCTGGATACTCTTAAATTTTCCTATGATCTTTGCCGCAAACCGGATATCTCTCATTTACGTTTCTCCCTTGCATATTCTGTTGGTGTGCAGCCGGTCATTTTTTTGAAGGAGATCCCAAAATAATGGGGATCTGCAAATCCGACTTTCTCGGCAATTTCATAATTCTTCATAGTTGTATTCTCCAGAAGTTCCTTCGCCTTCTCCATACGGGTACGGATTAGAACCTCTGTAAAAGTCTCTCCCGTAAGATCCTTAAAGATCGTACTGAAATAGCTTGTACTGATATTCAGATAGGAACAGATACTGTTCAGGCTTAAATCCGGATCCATATAATTCTTCTGGATATAATCCAGGGCAAGTCTGGCCTGACGCTGTCCGCTGGAGCTGTTTGCATCGGAAAGTGTCTGGAAAATCTCTCCGATATGATTCCTGACCAGTTCAACAGCACTGTCAAAAGAATTCTGCTCCGTAACCTGCTGCAGAAGTGCTTCTCTTTTGGAAAAAAGCCTGTTGTCCGGAACCATATCCTCACAGGTCTCATCTGCTGCACGGATAATCTGCTGAAGATACACGCAGGCACGACTCTTATCCACCCGCGCTTCCTTGATCTCAGAAGAGATCTGTTCCAGAATATGCTCTGCGTTTTCCTTTTTACCCGCTTTCAGAGCAGCTGGCAGCTTCTCTACATAAGCTTTAATGGAAAGATTTTTTTCCTCCGGCTGTTCTTCCATATCAATAAGAAGGCTTCCTCCAAGAAGATAACGATATTCAATAGCTTTCTCTGCAAGTTCATGGGATGCACGAAGCTCCTGCTGAGTTCTGGCCCAGCTTCCCACACCGATAGAAATATCCAGCGACATCAGTTCCTTCAGCTTATCCTGGATCGTCCTGCAGATCTCCATGATCTTCTGTTCAAACTCTCTGGTACGGTTTCCCATGAAAAGAGCACCAACCTTGTTATTTCCGGCCTGATATGCCACTCCTGCTTTTTCTTTGCTGATGATCTCATCACTGATATTAAAAAGGACAAAAGACATCAGTGCACTCTCCTGGCGTTTCTCCGCAGTAAGCTGACTGCCGTCCGAATACAGATCCAGATCAAAAACAGCCACACGATAGCATGCTGCCTCAAGATCGATTCCCAGTGCTGCAAGCTCTTCCAGACTTTCCTGCCGTGTCTTGATATTATCCACAAAGCCCTGCAGCGCTCTGGAACGGATCACAATGGCGTTTTTCTGATAATTCTCGGAAGTCTGTGTCAGACGTTCCAGCTTCTCTTTTTCTTTTCTTTGCTGGTCCACCTTCTCCTTCATTTTTCCGATAACATTTCTGAGTTCCATGGCTGTCACAGGCTTCAGCATATATTCACTGACACCATACTGGATCGCCTTCTTGGCATACTCGAATTCTCCGAATCCGCTGAAGATCACGATCACGATGTCCGGATAATTATCATGGAGAAAACGGCTCAGTTCCATACCATCCATATATGGCATAAGGATATCTGTAAGCACGATATCCACCGGATGGTTCTGTACAAATTCCGCTGCTGCTTTCCCGTTATCACAGTCTCCTACCAGCTCACAGTCCATTGCTTTCCAGTCAATATTCTCCCGGATCGCATCTCGAACAAGTATCTCATCATCTACCAGTAAAATACGATACATAATTTCTGTCGTCCCCCTCTGATCAGTTTCTGTTGTTTTTATTGCACATCCCCCTGACAGATCCTTCCCCCCGTCTCTGTCATTTTCATTGGTAAGATTACTGTCCTTTCTGTGAACAATAACTGTTAATTCTTTTTATATGTTAACATGTTTGGTTAAAATTTACAACGGAGTTTCTTAGTCCAAATTAAATACAAAGAAATCCCGCATCCAACATATGGAACACGGGATTTTCCTGCATATTTTTATTATTTTACGATAACGCCATCCTCGTCCCAGAGGTCATGCCAGTCCCTGGCACCATGCCACAGAAATACCTGTCCTTTTACAAGACGGTTGCCTTTTTCCAGAGTTGCGATGGTTGCCATTTCTTTCTCTGTAAGGGGATCCTCTGTGACACATTTCAGGTTGCTTGCATAGTTGTGCACAGAGAACGGAATAGAGATCTCGCCTCTCTGATGTGCCCACTTCAGAGCGATCAGAGCCGGATGAACACCATGTGCCTTTGCGATCGCCTGCATCTCCGGAACCTCCAGATCCGCAACATCCTCCGGGCAGATATCTCTCTCCGGTCTGCGTGGAGAACCGATTGGCATATAGCCTACCGGCTGGATGTTATGCTCTACCAGATAATCATAAAGCTCCTGCTGCTGGAAGCATACATGAAGCTCAAGCTCACAGGTTGCAGGTTTGATCTTCATAAGCGGAAGAACTGCCTCAAGCTTCGGAATGGTCATATTGGAAATACCGATGTAACGGATCTTTCCTTTTTCTACCAACGCCTCACACTGGCGGTATGTATCCATAAACTCCTCCACACTGAAGGGTTTGGAATCCGGATTTCTGGAATCCACATCACATCCCGGTGCATGATAGTTCGGGAACGGCCAGTGGATGAAATACATATCCACATAATCGCACTGAAGATCCTTAATGCTCTTGTCACAGGCTTCCTCTACTCTTCTGTGCATGTCATTCCATACCTTTGTCATGATAAAAAGATCCTTACGCTCTACAACACCTTCGTCAAAAGCGTCCTTAAATACCTGGCCGATCTCATGCTCGTTTCCGTAGCATGCGGCACAGTCAAACATACGGTAGCCACTGCGGATCGCGCCTGCAACAGCTGCAGATACATCCTCTGCGGATACACGGTCGGAACCGAATGTTCCCATTCCGACACACGGAACCTGCTCGCCGGAAGGAAGTGTCACTTTCGGCACAATTGCCGGATTGATAACTTCTGCCATCTTTACATCTCCTTTTTTATAAAAATTTTCTTATTATAAGCTTATCTTATAAACGCCTGATCTCGATCTTCGGAAGAAGAGCCTCCATATCCTCCATCACAAAGAAGCCCGTTTCCTCGCGCATGGCTGCCGCCGCTGAGATCGCACTGGCTCTTTGCAGAGTCTCTTCCAGGGAAAGTCCCTCACTTAATCCAAGGGCAAAGCCTGCGATCATGGAATCTCCGCAGCCTACGGTATTCACCGCATCGATCTTCGGAACCACCGCACGGAAAATCCCTTCCTCTCCGACTGCCAGGGAACCATCTGCTCCAAGCGAGACCGCCACGATCTCCACACCACCGGCATGGATGGCTTTCGCTGCTTCAATGACATCGTTGATATCGTCACAATGCTTGCCTGTCAGCATACGGATCTCATCAATGTTAGGCTTGATCAGTGTCGGTGCTGCCTTGATTCCCTCTTCCAGAAGCTTGCCGCTGGTATCCAGGATCACCGGTTTTCCGGCGTCTTTCACAATCTTCACAAGGCGCTGGTAGGCACTTCCGTCAAGTCCCTTCGGCACGCTGCCGGACATCGCCACAACAGAAGCGTCTTTTACAAGCTGGCGGAATTTTTTCTCAAAGCCCTCAAAATCTGCCTCTGTCAGTGTAAATCCCGGCTCCAGGAATTCGGTCTGTACATGATTCACCTCATCCCAGATGTTGATACAGGAGCGGCTCTCCGCATCCACATGGTAAAAAGCGCTCTTAATGCCAAAAGGTTTCAGGGCAGCTTCTATATAATTGCCTGCGTGGCCGCCTACAAAGCCGGTGGCAACCACTTCAGCACCGTAAATGGACGCCGGCTTGGAAACATTCAGTCCCTTTCCGCCGGGAACGTAGGTACATTCACGCACACGGTTCACTTCGCCCACTTTAAAATCATCCACTACATAACGCTTGTCAATGGCAGCGTTTAAGGTTACTGTCAGGATCATATCAGTCTTCCTCATTGGAAAGAAGGATCTTTCCTTTTACAAGGCCCGGTGTCTTGAACAGCTGGAAAGCGTCCTGTGCCTGGCTCATCGGGATTTTCTTATAGATGAAGCCCGGGTCAAACTTCAGCTGGCCGGTTGCAAAATAATGCGCCGTCAGCTCCCACTCACGTCCCGGATACGGGGCACTGTAGGACATCCAGGAACCGGTAAGCTTGAACTCCTTACGGTTCATGTTCTCCCACTCCTTCGGTGTAAAGGTAAGGTTTTCATGAGGAGTACCAATGAAGCATACATGTGCCTTGTTTGCTGCAAGCTCAAATGCCATATGCATGGTAGGAACCTGTCCTGCTGTCTCAAATACGAAGCCGTAGCCCTTTCCACCTGTAATGGCCATGGCTTTTTCCATATATCCCTCTTCCTTTGTGTTGATGATCTCATCTGCGCCGAGACGCTTTGCAAGAGCAAGTCTCTCATCGCTGATATCAAAGACCACTACCTTCTTGGAGCCGAAGATCTTTGTCCACTGCATGGTGAACATACCAACTGTACCGCCGCCAAGGATTGCCACATACTCACCGCCGTGGTAATCGTTCTGGAATACACCGTGGATAGCTACGGTTGCAGGCTCAAACATGGCTCCCTGCTCATATGGAACATTGTCTGCGAATGGTACTGCATTCTGCTCAGGAACCACTACATAATCTGCGTTTGCTCCCTGCTCTCTGGAACCGATGAAGCTGTAATGCTTGCAGAGAGAGAAATTACCCTTCTGGCAGTCGTCACATTTCATACAGGGAAGAAGCGGTGCACCGGATACACGGTCGCCGACCTTCACCTTGGTAACGCCTTCTCCCACTTCCACCACATCGCCGGAAAATTCATGTCCAAGCACGATGGGATAAAAATGTACGCCGTGATTTAATACACGCGGGATATCAGATCCGCAGATCCCGGAATATCTTACCTTGATCTTCACATGGCCCGGTGTTACCTGAGGTTCTTCCACTTCCTGATATTGAACATCCTCATTTGCTACTACTACTGCTGCTTTCATGATCACTTTTCCTCCTCATTTCTCATCATAGGTTCAAGAGATTTATAGAGATTTAAATAGGTTTTATAGGTTTTCTCATAAACGTCCCGGTTTTCCGGGTTCGGTTCATGTCTTCTTGTTTCCTTTACCGTAAGACGGATGGCCTCATCATAATCCTGATACATTCCAACACCAACACCTGCCAGAATCGCTGCACCAAGTGTTGTTGCCGTATCAGAGGACGGCACTACGATGGGTTTTCCTGTGATATCGGATTTGATCTGTGTCCAGAGAAGAGAATTTGCAGAGCCTCCCATTGCGCGGAGAACTTCCACATCTGCTCCTGCTTCCTTTGCCACCTCAAGGTTGTGTTTCAGAGAAAGTGCTACGCCTTCCATACAGGCACGTACCATATGTCCCTTGGTCTTGGCAAAATCCAGTCCGTAGAATACGCCCTTCGCATTAGGATTCCAGATCGGGGAACGCTCACCGGACATATATGGAAGAAATACCACTCCGTCACTGCCTGGTGCGACTCTTTCCGCGATCTCATTGAGCTGATTCAGAGAAGAGCCTTTTTCCCCTGCTACAGAGCGCTCATAATCTGCAAACTCACGTTCAAACCAGCGCATGACACCACCACCTCCGGTGGTTCCTCCCTGAAGGAGCCACTGTCCCGGAACTACGTGATAGCCAAGGATCAGTCTGGGATCTGCCTTGTACTCATCCATGCAGATGCTCATTCCGCCGGCCTGTCCTCCCTGCTCCTGTGTCTCACCCGGATGGATCACTCCGGCCCCCAGTGTTCCGCATGCCGCATCCAGACCACCGGCAACAACCGGTGTTCCCACAGCAAGGCCGGATTCCTCCGCCGCCTTCTCTGTAACTGTTCCCACAACATGATCACAGGCACAGATCTCAGGAAGAAATTCCATGGGAATCCCAAGCTTTCTGCACATATCCTCATCCCAGGCTGCCTTTCTCATGTCAAAGCAATGCAGGCCATAGCCCTGGGAAACATCCTGGCTCATCACACCCGTCAGCTTATATGCGATGTAGCTGTTAGATTGCAGGATCTTGTGGATCCTTTGGTACACCTCCGGGAGATTTTCTTTATACCAGAGGATCTTTGCAGTTGTGTAGGACGGCTGAAGGGAATTACCGGATACTTCAAAAATCTGCTCTGCCCCGATCTCTTCATTCAGTCTGTCACAGATAGACTGTGCTCTGGTATCCATCCAGATCGGAGTGTTTGTCAGTACATTTCCGTCCTTATCCATGGCAATGGCTGACCAGCTCTGGCCGTCAATACCGATGCCTGCGATCTCCTCAGGTGCTATCCCCGCTTTTTGGATGGCCTTCTTTACCGCCTGACAGACAGCACTCCACCATTCTTCCGGATCCTGTTCTGCCCAGCCCTCCTTCGGATAGTAAACCGGATAATCGCCGTTGGCCGCAGCCACAACCGTTCCCGATTTTTCAAAAACCGCAACCTTACAGGCACTGGTGCCGATATCAATACCTAATAAATATGGTTTCATTATAGATTCTCCTTCTCGTCCAGCACACGGACGGATTTTCCCATGATGATTTCTGCGCCAAGCTTCTCCGTGATCGGTTCTGTTTCTTCACTTGCAGCCCCTTCCAGCCGTTTCAGCATGATTCCCGCCACTTCTCCGGCAATCCCCGGTGTAGGCTGTGCCACAATGGTAAGCTTGGGATTGCATGCTCTGGCAAACTGCAGATTGTCAAAACCAATCATAGACAGCTGTTCCGGGATCTTAAAACCCAGCTCATTCATCCCGATCACCGCCCCCATGGTCATCTCATAGTTGGTAACAAACACAGCCGTCATATCCGGATTGTCCGCAACAAGCTTCTCAATTCCCTGCACACCGCCCTGAATGGTATAATCGCCGTGATAGATCAGAGATTCCCGTACCGGTATATTTTCTTTTTCGTATGCATTGCGGTACCCCTGGAGACGTTCCTGAGCTGTGGAAATTTCCTCCGGTCCGCCAATGATCCCGATCTTACGGTGTCCTGCCTGAAAAAAAACTCTCATTGCGTCCTCGGCCGCCTTCTCGTTGTCTACAAGAACACTGTCACAGGAAAGCTCCCGGATCCTGCGGTCAATGAGTACGATGGGCTTTCCGGTTTTCTGGAATTTTTTCAGATGATTGCCTTCCGCATCCACCGGCATGCTGATGATCCCGTCCACACGCTTCCGGCTTAAAAACTCCACTGCATCCCGCTCCAGTCTCTTATCGGTACGGCAGTCACAGACAATAGTCGCATATCCGTGACTCCTTAAGACATCCTCCATTCCTGTGATGATCTCCGCGCAAAAGGTATTGTTAAGCTCCGGGATCACCACGCCGATGGTCTTGGTAGCATTAGTCTTAAGCCCTCTGGCCACCTCATTGACCTCATAATGCAGCTCCTGAATGGCCTCCTCGATCTTTATTCTGTTTTTTTCTCTTACGTTTCCGCCGTTAAAATAAGAAGAAATCGTTGCGAGCCCAAGTCCGGTCCGCCTGGCAATATCTTTCATGGTTGCTGCCATACTGATCACTCCGTTTCTGTTTTTTTACAGAAGATCATTCTGCCTTTCCATCACAGCCGCAAACCTTCATACGCGCCTCAACCAGCTCCTTCACTGCCTGGATCGCTTTCTTTCCGTAGGCCTTCGGGTCGATGGTGTTCTCATTCTCTGTAAAGGTCTCCTTCACTGCCCTGGAATATGCAGCACGAAGCTCTGTTGCAAAGTTAACCTTGCAGATACCACGTTTTACACAGTCGCTGACATCCTCATCACTGAGTCCGGATGCCCCGTGAAGAACAAGGGGGATATCTACGACTTCGCGGATCTCGCTTAAGCGTTCCTTGTCAAGAACCGGTGTTCCCACATAGAAACCATGTGCGGTTCCGATGGCAACTGCCAGAGAAGTAACACCTGTACGCTCCACGAATTCCTTCGCCTCCTGCGGGTCGGTGTTAGTGTCTGCCTCAGCCTCAAGATCATCCTCTTTACCACCGACCTTACCGAGCTCAGCCTCACATGGGATATCCAGGGCTGCTGCCACATCCGCAACTCTCCTGGTCTCTCTGATATTATCCTCAAAATCCAGCTTGGAACCATCGATCATCACAGAGGTATAGCCTGCATGCATTGCCTGCATCGCAAGCTCAAAGCTGCTGCCATGGTCAAGATGAAGGCATACCGGAACGGAAGCCTTGGCTGCCTCTGCTGCTACGATCGCAGCGTAAGTCTCAACCGTACCATATTTAACAGTAGAAGGTGTTGTCTGGATCATAACCGGTGCTTTCAGCTCCTCAGCTGCCTGGATGATTGCCTTCACCATCTCCATATTCTCTGCGTTGAATGCTCCTACTGCATATCCGCCCTTCTGTGCCTTTAACAGCATTTCCTTCGATGTAACCAGTGGCATAATCTTCTCCTCCTTGGAATCATAATCATTGTGTTTGTTTTGTATTATTTTCTCATTTGGTTCAGAAACCGAAACGTTTCTGTTTGAGTTCATCATAGCGCTCCATACGTTTTCTGTCAACCATAAAATTTTCATCATTTACAGGAAAATATTCCCTTGAAAAGAAGACCAAATACCGTTAGATTAATTAATAAGAGTTCTAAAGCCTGTGGCCGGGCAGGTCTGTCTGATACTACCGGCGTCATAACAGTTTCGGAAATCCATGTATCCTGTTCTGATCACCTGAGCCTGATGCTGTAATTTCCGAAATGCTGTAAGTACACAATGATCTTAGGAGGATATAAACTATGTTAAAAGGAATTCCAGAAATCTTATCACCAGAATTACTGAAGGTTTTATGTGAGATGGGACACAGTGACCGTCTTGTTATCGCTGACGGAAACTTCCCTGTAGAATCCATGGGAAAAAATGCCATCACCATCCGTTGTGACGGACATGGCGTTCCGGAGATCCTGGATGCCATCCTGAAGCTCTTCCCGCTGGATACTTATGTAGAGCATCCGGTAAACCTGATGGAAGTAATGCCTGGCGATAATGTGGAGACACCGATCTGGGATACATATAAAGAAATCGTTTCCAAGCATGACGAGCGTGGCGAAAAAGCCGTCGGAAACATCGAGCGTTTCGCATTCTATGACGAAGCAAAAACTGCATACTGCATCATCTCCACAAGTGAGAAAGCACTTTATGCCAACATCATGCTCCAGAAAGGCGTTGTGATCAACAACGACTGATCTTTTTTTGAACTGCCTGATATAATCATATATAATACACATATTCAACCAAAATATAAAATGCCCGGATCTGGATTGAAACATTCCAGATCCGGGCATTTTATATTTTGACACGTTTATCTCTTTGCTGCTTTTGCGGCATATCCTCCGCAGAGTACTTTTCCACCGGAGGTTTTTATCCCTGCACGCACCGCATAGTAATACGTTGTTCCCTTTTTTGCGGTCTTATCCTCAAAGGAGGAGCTGCTGCCTCCGGAAACTGTACTGATCTTTTTCCATGAACCCTTTCCGGTCTTACGGTAGATCTGATAGCAATCTGCTTTCTTCTGCGCTTTCCAGCAGATCTTCAGACCCCTGGAGGTCTTCCTGACACTGGATATCTTCTGAAGTTCCGGATAGGACAGGATATAGCTGCTTGCCTGATATCCTCCTAAAACTTTTTTCCCGTCTACATTCTTATAGGGCCTTACAGCATAAGCGTAGGAGGTGATTCCTTCAATCTCCGTATCCTGCCAGGACAATCCTTTGTTGTTAACGGTTCCGATCCGAACCCAGCTTTTCCCCTGGAGCTTCCGGTAGATATGATAGCCACTGGCTCCGGAAACCTTCTTCCAGGATACCCTGTTACATGGTCCGCTGACAGCTTCAGCCACTGCACGGACCTTCCCCAGCTCCGCTTTTGCTGAGAACGGCGAAGATGCGGCTCCATAAACAGTCTTTTTTCCGGAGCGTACATAAGAAGCCCGGATCCGATACGTATAAGTGCTTCCTGTTTTCACTGCAGTATCCTGCCAGGTCACTACATCTGCTGCCACGGTTGCCATTTTTTTTGAATTTCCGCTTTCATCCCAGCGATAGATAGCATAACGATTGCAGCCGGGAACTGCTTTCCAGGAGATCCGAATCCTGTTAAATGCGCCGGAAACCAATTTTACACCTGTCGTCTGACGAAGCTTCACCGTAACCTTACATGTAGCCCGGATCCCCCTGGCATTTTTTCCGTAGCAGGTTATGGTTGCTGTTCCCGGATTTTTTGCAGTAACAACGCCGCTTCCATTTACAGCAGCCACACTGGTATCTGAGCTTTCCCAGACAATGCCGGAAGCAGCCATCTCGGATCTGGTAGCCGAGGCATTCAGTGTTTTCTGATCTCCGGAATACAGATCTATCTCAGAGGAAGAAAGCTGCATCCTGGCAGCGCTGCTCAGAGTCCTGGTATGCGCCTTGATCCTCGGAGTTACCGATGGATTAAATTCAACTGCATCCATCCAGGTATCCTCCGCATTATATCGCAGAAAGCTCTGACCGGATACGATAGACGGAGAAAAGCTGCACCAGCCATAACTGACCTCTGCCTCCACACAGTATTTTATATATGTGCTTCCTGCATTTGTCACCACAATAGAATACAGACTGTTCTGGCTGAGCAGAACCTCCGGGATCTGAAAGGTCATAACCCCAGCCATCGGCTGACTGCAGGAAACCGGTGTGGAATATGCCGGTGTTCCACTGGTAGGGTCACTGGCATCCTTCAAATTTGTGTATACCTGCACAGTATAGGAATTATTGG
Organism: Blautia massiliensis (ex Liu et al. 2021); assembly: GCF_052064225.1. NCBI lineage: Bacteria > Bacillati > Bacillota > Clostridia > Lachnospirales > Lachnospiraceae > Blautia > Blautia massiliensis (ex Liu et al. 2021). The sequence continues at coordinate 30,821 of NZ_JBQHWA010000026.1, forward strand.
CAGACATGGAGCTGAGAGTCACCTCGCCAAGCGATTCCGCTTTTCCGTTTCCTGCACTGGCACGAAAAACCGTAGACAGCTGTTCCCCTGCATACATGCGGATAGAACCAAGGCCCGACGTTCCGTCATAAAAATAATTGTTGCTATATTTCGGTGTATTGACAGCCGTAGCCGCAACCAGCTCACTGACAGACTTATCCTCATAGGACATATAAAAATATCCGGATTTTCCCCAGCCTGTACCCCAGCTGTTCTTAACGATCCAGGCTCCGTCTCCCTTTACCTTGGAAGATGCCCGGAAATTCTTCGCAGAATAATTGTCATCCCACCCCACCACTGTAACTACATGATTCACGTTCTTGGTGCTGGTAGGATAGGAATAGGCCGCTGTACTTGCATTGTAATAGGCATTCTGTGCATTATACATCACAGTAACTGAATTATTTGCAACCAGAAGCTTCTTCATGGCATTTACGGAATAATCGGAAAAATAGGAATTTTTCAGATAAGCAGCTGCATTGTACGCCTTGGATGCCGCCGGAGTCACACCGGTTTTCTGTGTATGCGTGGAATCTGTAGCCAGAGGCACATCCCCTTCTGTTGTCATTCCGGACCAGGTGCTCAGAAACATGGAAGCCAGAAGATCATTTCCGCCCTCATGATAATCTGCGTTTCCTTTATCATCTGTCCCCATATGCTTATTGACATCCCCGTAGGTATTTCCAAGCGGGTCATTCTTTCTGTTTGCAAAAAAATACGCCAGATGCTCTTCCGACAGATCATAAGTTCCAAGGCCCTGGGTCAGAAACGAAGTTTCCAGAAGAGAGGCCATTCCAAATGCCCAGCACATACCGTAGGGCTCCTGATTCTTTACGGAAGTAACATATCCCTGATCCGCTGCATTATAATAGGACGGATAGGCCGCAGCTCTTCCCATCGGTACCTCATCCACATCATTTCCGATCTCCACGGCGGTGGAATAAGAGGTCAGATTATCAAAGGGTGCCAGCTGTTCCTGCTCCTCTTCCTCCGTAAGCGGACGGCCCTTGATATATTCGATGCCGGACTCACCACTGTCTGAGGCATCCCCGAAGCTCTCCTCACCGTCGCCAAAGGTATCCTCCTGGGAATCCTTCTCCTGGGAATCAGAAGACAATCCTTCTGATGTTTCGGGAGTTTCTGTATCCTCCCCTGAACTCTGCAAGGCAATATCCTCTGTCTGTTCATCCGGGATACCGGTGTTCTCTGTGGTATTCCCTGTGGTATTCCCTGTGGTATTCTCTGCGGTATTCTCTGCGGTGTTCTCTGTGGTATTCCCTTCTGCGGTCTCCGTCGTATCCTCTGCTTCCGCCGACTGCGTCTGTGTATCTTCTGACCATTCTTCATTGAAGCCTTCCGCAGAATCACTGAAGCCTTCCACATCGGCTGCCATGACCGGAACCTGGCTGCCCGCAACTGCCACACACAGAAGAAGCGGCAGTAATTTCTTCCTGACAAGCTGTAATCTCTTCACAAAATTCTCCACTTTTCTTATATTGATCTGGTTTATCTGTTAACGTTTCTTCAAATGATAACCCAGAATTCCGATTACTGCAAGTACTGTTGCGATCCCGATCCAGATAAACGGACTTTTATACCAGGAATTTTCTTCTTTAAAGGATGTCGCAGCTGTGCCATTGACCGGCTTGGTGACAGCTTCTTCCGCATAGTCTCCACCTTCTGTTGTTCCATCCGCTGCAGGCGGTCCCTGGACCTCGCCTCTCTGAGCCTGAGAGCTACCTGTGCTGGCCGACGCTGCAGGTGGCCCCTGAACCTCGCCTCTCTGAGCCTGAGATTCATCTGTGCTGGCCATCCCTGCAGACGTTCCCTGTCCTTCGCCATTCTGAGCCTGAGAGCTGCCTGTGCTGGCCGTCCCTGCAGACGTTCCCTGTCCTTCGCCGGCTGCGGAATTCTGCGTATCGGATGCGTCTCCCTGATTCACTGCAGAAGTCTCTTTCTCCGTGCTCTCTGCGATTCCGGCCTTCGCCAGCTCCGCATCCTTTGAGGGCCGCAGCTCCTCCAGCGGCACATAACCGTATCTGCCATTATACTTTGTATATCCCCAGGTCTCACCATTCTTCTCTGTCTCCCCTTCGATATGCAGGACAGTACCATCCCTTATCGTCTTATCATTGAGCTTTTCACCTTTTCCGTCGGTGGACGGATAGATATCCACACCAACTCCACCGGAATCCACCGTCATATAATAATCTGTGGTATCCGCCGGAGCTTCCACCTTCACCACAACCGACTTGTCCGCATACACCGGAACACTCATACTCAGCGCCAGCATTCCTGCCAGAAGCACACCTTTGCACCTTTTCATTGCTCTTTCCTCCCTCCAAAAATCTCACTGCCATTCTATGCATAAAATCCCCTTATATTTCTCTTTTGCCTTGGCTCCGAAATATAAGAGGATCTTATCATTTGTTATATCCAGTATCTTTTTTATGCAAGCTCCCGCTCACACATATCCAGCGCAGAAGCGATCACCGCATCCATGTCATAATATTTATATTCGCCAAGACGGCCGCCGAAGATCACCTTCGGTTCCTTCTCTGCAAGCTCCTTATACTGTCCGTAAAGCGCTCCGTTCTTCTCATCATTGACCGGATAATACGGCTCATCTCCAGGCTTCCACTCGGAACTGTATTCCCGGCTGATCACCGTTTTCGGAAGATCATTCCCCTCCTCATCCTTTCCGAACTCAAACCATTTATGCTCGATGATACGGGTCCATGGAGTCTCCACATCCGTATAATTCACTGCTGCATTTCCCTGGAAATTAGGTTTATCCAGTGTTTCATTCTCAAAACGCACAGAACGATACTCCAGAGTTCCCAGCTTATAGTCAAAATACGCGTCGATGGCACCTGTGTAGATCACCTTCTCCGCCATTGCATCGTACTGCTCTTTTTTCTCCAGATAATCCTCATTCAGCCGTACCTCGATACCGTCCAGCAGATTGGCAACCATCTTCGTATAACCACCCACCGGGATTCCCTGGTACAACGCATTGAAATAGTTATTGTCAAAGGTCAGACGCACCGGAAGCCTCTTGATGATAAAAGCTGGAAGCTCCGTACATGGACGTCCCCACTGCTTCTCCGTATATCCCTTGATCAGCTTCTCATAAATATCCGTACCTACAAGGCTGATAGCCTGTTCCTCCAGATTCGAGGGTTCCGTGATCCCTGCTGCCTGCCGCTGCTCCTCGATCTTTGCCGCAGCCTCCTCCGGAGTCACCACGCCCCACATCCGGTTAAAGGTATACATATTAAACGGAAGACTGTACAGCTCCCCGTGATAATTGGCAACCGGACTGTTGGTAAAACGATTGAAGGTGGCAAACCGGGTAATATAATCCCAGACCTTCTTATTATTGGTATGGAAAATATGTGCACCGTATTTATGCACGTTGATTCCTTCCACCTTCTCTGTATATACATTTCCCGCAATATGCGGACGCTTGTCGATCACAAGCACTGACTTCCCGGCACGCTTCGCCTCCTGTGCAAAAACCGCACCGTAAAGACCGGCACCTACGATAAGATAATCGTACATTGATTTCATTCTCCCTGTTCTTTCATTGATGCTGTTATTTTAACACCGGAAAAGGGCAGCTGGCAAGAAGCCACTGTAAAATCCCGGTAAATCTTATGTAAGAATGTTATCAAACAGCTCTCCGCAAGCTGCAAAAATGATAAAAAGCTCCAAGCATGCCCGCATCATTCCGATGTCGGGCAAATGCGATCCTTGTATGCTCCGCCATACCGGGAACAAGATATTTTTTCAGGGCATTTTCTATTTTTCCCTTCAGAAAATCCTCCTGCGCCATGATCCCGCCGCCAAGCACAACGACCTCCGGATCGATCACATAGCAAATATTTGCGATCCCCCTGCCCAGAACATCCGTCATCTCATCAATTGCCCGAATACAGAGCCTATCTCCCCTTCCGGCTTCCTCAAAGACATGGCGGCCATCCCATTTTTCCTGCGGCTCACCCTTCCACTGTGCGACCTTTTTGGTCAGCGTACTGGCCGCTCCCAGGGTCTGGAAATCACTGTCTCCCATATGCATATAGCCAACCTCACATGCACTGTTCCCAAACCCGCGAAAAACCTTTCCGTCGATCACAATGCAGCCGCCGATCCCTGTTCCCACCGTAAGGATCAGGGCAATGCGGCTTCCCTTTGCCGCACCGGAGCTGTATTCCGCAAGCCCCGCACAGTTTACATCATTTTCTACCTCACACGGAATGTGAAACCTTTCTTCCAGAATTTTTTTGTACTGGATTCCTGCATAGTTAGGTATCAACGGCGACGCATAAAAAATAGAGCCCTCTTTTGTATCCACCATACCGGCTGTCGAAATACAGATGCCGGAAACTTTATTCTGTGTCCGTGTGAGCAGATCTTCCACTATTCCAATAACCTTTTTAAGAATTTCCGGTCCACCCTTTTCTGCTTCCGTTTTTGTCGATCCCTTAAAAATGATCTCAGCGCTGTCACTGATCAGGCCATACTTGATGGCTGTACCGCCAATATCAAGACTGATATACGTTTTCATCCTGTGATCCTCATTTACACTCTCATCCGTCATTTTCGTTCCATTTCTTCAACAAATGATCTCGTGATCAGCTGTGGCCTTGTGATGATCGAGCCCACCACAACGCTGTAAGCTCCCAGCTCGATCACATGCTTCGCTTTTTCCGGTGTATTGATATTCCCCTCTGCGATCACCTTATGTTTTGCTTTCGCCACGATTTCTCTTAAAATTGCAAAATCATCCGCTTCGATCTTAGAGCCCTTGCTCTGCTCCGTATAACCAACCATCGTCGTTCCTATAAAATCAAATCCCAGCTCATCTGCATAAAGTGCCTCTTCTACTGTAGAACAGTCCGCCATCCACAGCTGATCCGGGTATCTTTCCTTTACCTCATGGAAAAATTCCTCCAGGGTTTTATTTCCGGGTCTTTTTGAGATCGTTGCATCCATCGCTATGATCTCCGGCTTTACCTCCATCAGTTCCTCGATCTCTTTCATAGTTGGCGTAATGTAAACCTCACTGTCCGCATAATCCCTCTTCACGATCCCGATGACCGGAAGATCCACCTGCGACTGTATCTCCCGGATATCCTCTTTGGTATTTGCCCGTATCCCGCATGCTCCGCCGATTTTTGCTGCCAAAGCCATTCTTCCCATAATAAATGAAGAATGCAGCGGCTCCTCCGGCAGCGCCTGACAGGATACGATCAGCTTCCCCTCCAGATTTGCTATCTTCTGATCCATTTTTGTCCTTCCCCCACGTTTCTGTTGATGAAACAATGATACCATGAAACCGTTTTTCCGTAAAGTTTGCAACCACATAAATCCACAGCACCAGACCAGCAATTATTACTGTTCACTGGTAATGTCCCGCTAGGTGTTTTTTGTGAGCGAAGGTCACAGAAAACCCGAGACATACCGCGCGAATTTATGCGATCAGCATATCTGTCATTTATGATCTTTTTATAAAATATCAGAGCTCCACTTCTCAAACACCCCGATGTATGATACCCTGTAACTGGATCAGATGATAAAACTATTCTGATCACATAAACAGATCGAAGGTGGTGAAACCTATGGGTACAAAGGATACCATCACCAAAGATTACATGGCTGACAACCGCGTTTTTGCGGATGTGTTCAACCATATGCTGTACAAAGGAAAAAACATCATAGACCCTGACACTCTTCATCCACTGGATACCACAGCTCTCGCTGTCCCCTACGGATCCGGCACTTCAGAAGTTCCTGTCCGGAAATTCTGGGACGAATTCAAATCTCTTAATGTTATGCATGGTGACTCAAGAATTTATCTTCTCCTTGGGATTGAGAACCAGTCGAAACAGCACTTTGCAACGCAAGTGCAAAGCAATTGCGTTCATGAGCATGTAGCAAAGCGGAATGCGAACGTCCGCTTTTTCGCCGGTCAAGAACATGGTCTATGATGCATTAGAATACGCAGGGCAGGTGGAAAATTCCGCCAGATCACACAGAGAAGCAAAGCAATGGCCTTCCACATCCGGAGAATATCTCACCGGTTTCTACAAAAATGACCGGCTCATCCCTGTCATAACCGTAGTCTTATACTTCGGTTCCGATACCTGGAACGCTCCCAGGAGCCTCCACGAAATGCACTCTGTCCAGGACCCCGAGATCCTGTCTATGGTCCCGGATTACCGGATCAATCTCTTCTCACCTGCCGAGATAAAGGATGAAGAACTTGACAAACTCCAGAGCAATCTCAAAGAAGTCATGCTCTTCATCAAATATTCCAAAGATAAACGGAAGCTTCAGGAGCTTACATCACAGACCCCCGGCTTCCGCTCACTCGAGTTCAAAGCCGCCCGGGTCATTGACTCCATAACTGGTATCAACTTACGTTTCACAGAAACAGAAGGGAGGGTTAATATGTGTCAGGCTGTTCAGGAAATGTGCGATGATGCGCGTGCCGAAGGCCGTACTGCCGGACTTGCGGAAGGCCGTACAGAAGGCCGCACAGAAGGCCGCACAGAAGGCCTTCAGGAACAAGCTATGCTGACAGCACAGCGTATGCTTCAGGATTCAAGATTCTCCCCTGAAGACATCTCCAGATTTTCAGGCCTTTCTCTTGAAGACGTGCTGAAATTACAGAAGAAATAGCTTGTATTGGAAATGCTCAGATCCTTTGTGGGGGATCTGAGCATTTTGCTATTTTACAATACTGGCGGATAATACTCTGGTTCCGTTTTCTTCAAATACTCCTCCATCATTTCTTTCAATTTTTTAGGCGTTTGCGAAACGCCACAGCCCGCATAAAATCGGGCTTTTTTCTTTGATAAAACAGAACAACTCCTCACAGGTTTGTGGTAAAATTTAAGTGACCAAACAAAAATCAACCATATCCACCTGAAAGGAGTTGTACCTATATGATACCATACAATCAGCTTTCTTTGGCAGATATTTTTTCAGATTGTCAGGAAATTTATGAATCCGACAAACCTCAGTTTCTGTCTCTCTTACAACAGCACATTGACCTTGATGAAATTGTTCCCACTTCCTTCCGGAAGCACTTCTATGCATCAACGGGAAGAACCCGTAAATACCCTTTGAATGCTTTTTTATGGGCACTTATCATTCAGCGTATTTTTTCAATCCCTACTGATTCCCTGCTCCTTGTTTTCCTTCAGTATTCCTGGCATCTCCGTGAATTCTGTGGTTTCAACAAGGTTCCGGATGCCTCTAAAATCACCCGTTTCAAGCAGGATTTTCTCGAAGATCTACAGGCTGTTTTTAACCACCTTGTTGATCTTACGGAACCAATCTGTCAGGCAATCGATTCCTCCAGAGCTGCTATGGCCATCTTTGATTCCTCTGGCATAGAGGCCTGGGTTACAGAAAACAATCCTAAATATGCCAACCACATCATCAGACAGCTAAAATCATACGCAAAAGCCATGCATTTTGATAAGAACTATGACCCTTACAAAGCTGCTTACGGTTCCATGCCTTCCCATGCCGCCGCAAATCCCGATATCAAACAGCTTTTCATTGATGGGCATTTTTGTTATGCCTACAAATTTGGCATTGTCACAAATGGTTTGGGCATTGTCCGGCATATTGACTTCTATAACAAGGATTTTTTTGAAAAGCATCCTGAGATTATTCTTGAAAAGAAGTCCGATTCCCCAGATGAAGATAAATCGGTCCATGATGCCAGGCTACTCATCCCTACTTTACAGGATCTGTTTGCTGCACATCCCCTCATCAACCCAAATACTTTTTTAGGAGATGCCGCCTTTGACTCCGCGAAACTTTATAAAGAGCTTCTTTCAGGAGACACCTTTGGCAGAGATACTGACGGCAATGGCCTTCACTTTCAAAAGGCCTACATCCCATTAAATTCCCGTTCCGGATTGGAAAACAATGACTATTCAGTAAATGAAAATGGGATTCCCTGTTGTCCGAATGATCGTTCCCTTCCTATGAAACATGAAGGGACCAGCAAACGGAAGAACGGTATTGTACGCTATAAATTCATCTGTCCAAAAGTCAAATGGGAAAAGAATCCTTCCACAGGAAAATATCACCGTGTCTGTCACTGTGACTCTTCCTGCACATCTTCACCATGTGGAAGAATGGTATACCTTTACCCTGAAAAAGACTTACGTACTTATCCCGGCACTGTGCGCGGGACTGAGGAATGGAACGATACATATAAGATCAGAACCACTGTAGAACGCTCCATTAACCACTTCAAAGACAGCTTTGAGATTGCCGCCCGCAAAACGCAAAATGAGAAAACACTTCATGCCGATCTGATCCTGGCTGGCATCACACAGCTTATCGGAGTGATTCTCGCTGATAAGATCAAACAGCATCAGTACATCCGTAGTCTTAAACCCTTAATTGCATAGAACTTACTATTCTTTAAACAGGATTTTTCATTTCCCTCTATAAGTGCGCCCATTTCCTGTTCTATTCCAACTTATATCATTATCCACCCTGTTTTTCCGTGCTTTTCAATCCCAGATATTCTAAAACCCTAAGTTTCAGCACTATTTGGGCTCATATCACGAACCTGTTTCGCAATTACCTATTCTTTCAATTTTTCTATAATGCTATCATCCTTCCCAACTGAGATTCACATCCTCAGTTACGGCACATATTACCGCACACTTCTGTACATAGCAACCTATTTTTTGCGGTCTTTTGGACGGCCCATCTTCTCCTTTACCTTGTCCGGCACATCGATCAGTCCGAACCGATAGAACATTCCGTATATGTAGGTCACTCCCCGGATATCGCCCAGAGCTTTAGAACAATCAACCACATCCTCTTTAACATTCTTCAGTGCCAGCAGTACTAAACTCCATGCCAGGCTTTTACTGTTCTCCCGGCGGTCGATCCAGAGTTCTTTTGTGTATTCGCCGTTCCTGCCTTTTCGTATTTCATAGGTAAAGGGTAAGCCAGAATAAGTTTTGAATTTTACTCCAGCATAGGCCAGAACCACTCCCCAGAAGTTCTCTTCTATCGGATCAATCCTCCACCGCTTCATCGCTTTGTATCTCCGCTGCCGCTCTGCTCCGACACTGATCTTCTCTTTTTCTGCTGTACTTGGAAAGTACACACCTTTTTTATAAGGCAGGTACAAAGTGACGGAGGCTTTGGAGAGTTGAAGAGTATTTGCAGTTGAGAGTATAGATGTTTTGTAGTCCTGTGTTTCTCGATATTCTTCAAAAGTGTTTTTTACTTTTTCCGCCACTTCAGATTCATACACACCAGCCGTGATGAGCAGCTTCCGTACCTTGATAGGATTAAGGGCTAGAGCATCGGCGATGGATTGGAGAGAGCAATCCTCCTCATAAAGCGCCACAGCACTTTCCATCTGCTCTTTCAGATTTTTCCCGGCATCGTACTCCGGCTTCAGCTTCTACCGGCCACCACCGGGCTTTCTGGTTTTCTTCATTTTACTCATGCAACTCCAGCGGCAGTCCATCCGGATCGTGGAAGAAAGTCATCTTCTTGCCAGTGTAATCATCCACGCGGATTGGCTCACATTCAATCCCGACCTCTGCCAACTCATTCACTGTCTGCTCCACGCTATCAACGCAGAACGCAAGGTGACGCAGGCCACAGGCCTCTGGACGGTTTACACGCTTCGGAGGATTTTCCTCAGCGAAAATCTCCAGCTCTGTGGATTCATTGACACGAAGATCCAGCTTCCAGTCCTTGCACTCCAGGCGGTAGTTTTCTCTGATGACAGAGAAGCCCAGTTTGTTTACATAAAAATTCTTTGCAGCTTCGTAGTCAGATACGATGATTGCGATGTGGTGTATTTTTGATAAGTTCATTTTTTCACGCTCCATTTCTTTAAATTTTGTCCTTCTTTTATTTTCGTTATAAACTATACGACAACCTTCAAAAAATACCGTGTGAACTCCTGGAGTTCAGTTTGTCCACACGGCATTCATTTTTTGTCTTGGAGTTCTTGTTTATTTCAGTTTTTCGAGGATCTCGTCCGCACTCATCCCGCTTGCCAGCAACTTGCTATCAGTGCATTAAGGTATGCCGATAAAAGCAGCGCGAGCACATTAAGGAGAGATTATGAAAACAACATTACTTATCATGGCAGCCGATTTGGAACAGGAATTAAACAGTTGGAGCCAGTGAATGATGCCGGACATCGCATCATGGACTACTCAATCCATGATGCGATTGAAGCTGGTTTCAACCATGTGGTATTTATTATCCGTAAGGATATCGAGAAGGAGTTCAAAGAGGTCATTGGTGACCGAATTGCTTCTATCTGCTCCGCTCACAATGTAACTGTGGACTACGCATTTCAGGATATCAACGATATTCCGGGAGAACTTCCGGCAGGCCGGACAAAGCCGTGCCTCTGCGTTGGCGGCCTTCTCAGATTCCGACAGCCCGGAGAATGCCACACGGCAGTCCGCAAGGATGGCGTTCAGGCTTCTCATGCTGCCATCTGCGTTGCTGGTCGCAATCGTGACCTCACCGATGTTCTTGCCCACAAAGGTCAATTCACCGGAAAGGTTGTTCATGATGGTACGAAGGGAAGTACCAGCCTGTGAAGCCTTGATACCACTGTTTGCCATCAAACCGATGGCTTCTGCGGTATCCTCTGCCGAGAACCCCAGTGCACCGGCGATAGGTGCGCAGTACTTGAACGTCTCGCCCATCATGGAGACATTGGTGTTCGCATTGGAGGAAACGGCTGCAAGAATATCTGCAAAATGCCCGGAATCCGCAGCAGATAAGCCGAAAGCAGTAAGAGCATCGGTTACGATATCCGAAGTCGTAGCGAGGTCTTCACCCGAAGCCGCCGCGAGGTTCATGATACCTTCGATGCCGTTCAGCATATCCCCTGTTTTCCATCCAGCCATGGCCATGTATTCCATCGCCGAAGCTGCCTCAGATGCAGAGAATTTGGTCTTCGCACCCATCTCACGGGCTTTTGCACGAAGCTGGTCAAAGTCATCCCCTGTTGCGCCGGAAATGGCAGAGACCTTACTCATCTCGGAATCGAAATCGGCTGCGGTCTTCACTGCGGCAGCACCAAGACCGGTCACTGCTGCGGTCACCGGCAGGAACTTCTTACCGACATTCTCCACAGAAGATCCAATGTTCTGGAGCTTTTCTCCGGCTTCATCAATCTTAGCAAGAGTCGCATTTGTCGTTGCCGCCTGGTCCTGTAAGGATCGCAGATTCTGTTCGGTCTCCACGATCTCACGCTGGAGGGCATCGTACTGCTGCTGGGTGATCTCACCGTTGGCAAGCTGCTCATTGGCCTGCTGTGCGGCAGTCTTCAGAGTTGCCAGTTTTTCCTTGGTATCTTCAATGGCATCCTTCAGCATCTTCTGCTTCTGGACGACCAGTTCTGTATTGGATGGATCCAGTTTCAGGAGTTTGTTGACATCCTTCAGTCCGGACTGCGTCCCCTTGATTGACTTGTTTACACTTTCCAGTGCTTTGGAGAGCTTTGTGGTATCGCCGCCGATCTCAACGGTGATGCCCTGGATTCTGGATGCCATTTGCGTAACCACCTCCTCGCAGGCATGAAAAAAGCCCATCTGCACAGGGCAGACAGGCAGAAAATAATCTGAAATTTACAATTCTGTCGTTGCTAAGCGACAGAAAAAGAGCTATACTTAAATTGAGGAATTATACTCAAAGGAGGTATGCTCTATGAGTGGATATAATATTGACATTGCCGATATGCAGTGCTGGGTCTTTCGGATGGCTCAATCCAAATGGAAAATGTCTCCCAGCGACTGCGCAGAATTGTTTAAGAAATACGACATTCTCGGATTTATCGCTGACTGCTATGACATTCTTCATTTGAATAGCTACGAATGTGCTTTGCATGATGTTGAAACCCTGCTCAAGAATCGAGGTGTTACCGTATGATAGGACTTGAAGATGGAATGTTGCTCTACCACGGAAGTTATGTCAGTATTCCTGACATCGACTTAAACCGCTGTATGGGTGGTCTCGATTTTGGTCGTGGTTTCTACTTAACCTCATCTTATGAACAAGCATATAACTATGTCCAGCTTTCTGTTCGCAAGGCAAAACACATCGGTGCTGTTCCAAAAAACTTTGATCCAGCTGATGGACAAATATCCGTCTACAAATTTCACTATGACCCAAACATTCTCGCTTACTTTTTTCAAGAACCCAGTATCGAATGGCTGCATTTTGTAGCGGCCAATCGAAAGAAAGACCTCTTTCCTCAGCTTCTGAAAAAATACAGCGTAATTGATATCATCGGTGGAAAGATTGCCGACGATCAGACAGCCCGTACCCTTCAGATTTATATCAGCGGTGAAGGTGCTGGTGAGCCTGGAACTCCAAAAGCAGACAAAGAAACGATTGAAAAACTTTTACCAAACCGTCTCAAGGATCAATTTTGTTTCAGAACTCAGGATGCCGTCGAACATCTTGAATTTGTAAGGAGTGACCGCTATGGCGACATCAAATTGTGATAATGCTATAAACTATAAATCTACAGATTCTCAAAAGGAATGCTGCGCAGTAATTGCGATGCGCGAAGCTGTAGAAACTCTTGCTACACGAGAAAAGATATCTTACGAGGAAGCTCTTCTTCGTTTCACAAGTTCTCGTGCATATGAAGCCCTCTTTGATTTTGACACAGAGATTTGGAAAGAAGGCTCTGATTATCTGCTGAGTCTTTATGACTACTGCACTTCCAAAAGGACTGCTTAAAAGATAAGTACACTAGGAGGTGGTTTTATGAACGAGGTTGTCATCGATGATTCACAACGCGAAATGTGCGCCGTACTCGTTATGCGCACTATGCTCACAGACTACTGTGATGATACCGGTGTTTCCTTCAACGACGTATTTTTTCGCTTTGTAACCTCTCCCGCATACAAAATGCTATTTGACTATTCCACCGGACTCTGGATGGAAGGTCCAGACTATCTTCGAGAGGTTTTCGAAGATGTCGTTAATCCTGCATCAGATTTCAACTTTTCTAAAGAAGACATCGCTCGCATCAAGAAATCCGTTCAGGAACTAAAAGCTGGTCATGGAACTGTTCATGATTTGATTGAAATACCTGACTAAAAATTGCCAGACGATTGTGCTTATTTCATTCGTAATATAAGCACGGTCGTCTGTTTTTCTTTCAGAATCTATCGCTAGAAGACATCCATGTCGTGTTGAGATGCCAGCTCTTTGTACGGATAGTCGTCGTTCTGCCGCTCCGTGAACATATCATTGACCAACCCGATGGTCAGCAGGTCGAGGTCGGCGATACTGATACCGAGCTGTACACAACGCAGCAGAAAGAGCGGGGTGGTCATTTCCCGCTCACTTTTTCGAGGTTTTTTCTGGATTCCACTTCCGTCTGCACATTCAGGCCCCACAGTTCGATCAGCTGGGGCAAGATCTGGTAGATGGAGAAGGTGTTGAACTGGTCCAGGAACTCCTCCGGGCTGTCCGGCACCTTTGCCGGATCAGCATGACGGGCCATCAGCCATGCCAGGTCCTCGAACATCTCCAGACTGAACAGGTCGAGTTTGGAATTATCCTCATCATTTTCACCCACGCTCTTTTCCAGCTGGCGCAGGTCTTTGTAAATGTCACGACCGAACTTGATGCGGTACAGGCGGGGTACAGCGGCACTTGCCTTAAAGGTGACTTCCTTGCCATCGATCTCGATTTTCTTTGTAACTGCCATAATCGTAATCCTCCAAAATTTCATGTAAAATTGGCAGAGCCGAAGCCCTGCGGTGTATGTCGGTCACTTAGCCCTGCGGCTCCTCGGTGTGACTGGTGTCTTCGGTGTCCACAGCTTCTGCCTGCGGCTCGTAGACCGCATCGTACCACTTGTTATAGACATCATCGGTGGTGTTGGTGCCGGTCTTTGCCTTAACATAACCGTTTGCCAGAGGGGTTGCCTGCAGGTTCAGGGTGTCCGTCTTGACTTCCTTACTGTCCTCATTGGTCTCACCCTCGATGGACGGACGGCTTGCCACACAGTTGTACAGCACATGACGGATGTGGCGCTGGTCGCCATCGAACTCGAACAGGAAGGCGAAATGCTCCAGTTCCACATTAGCGTTCTCAGCAAGCACGCCGTTGCCATCCAGCTCCTCGTGCATGATGTCCGTGAGGAAGCTCTCCGGGATCAGTGCGATTTCCAGATCACCCTCGTAGCCGGAGTTGTTATTCACGACATAGTAGGCGATATTGTCCGCATAGAACGGTTCAATCTCGCCATTGGCATCCATAGAAAGACTGACTGCACCGGGGATGCGGACCGGCTTCGCATAGGTGACACTGCCATCTTCGTCAAAGGTCGCCTTTGCATAATGGCAGTTTTTCAGGCCAAATTTGACCTTATTGCTTTTCTTCGACATAGTGTTCCTCCCATAAAAATATCCCGCATGAGCATCACACGGTCAGCTCATACAGGACTTCATACATTTTTTCGGTTTCGATCCAGACCTCGCTTTTCTCATAGTAGAGTTCGTGTGCGGTCAGGACTTCTTCAATAGTTGCTTCCATATCCGGGTCTTTGTAATCGGTGTACACCTCGATGTCCAGCCGGTTGAAATGGTGGTACACAAGGTTATCTGCGCCGAAATTCTCGGCTTTCGGATACAGTAAGCAGATAAACGGTGGATCAGGACTCTCCCCTTCTGCGAAATGGTCATACGCATAAGGAAGCCCCATTTCCTCCACCAGAGCTTTTACTTCTTCGTGGGTCATTGGTTTCTCCTCACTTCAGTGCCTTTTCGATAAGGGACTGGAGCTGCTCGATACCGGCCTGTTCTGCCGGAGCAATATGGGGTCTTCCTGCCACACGACCGCCGCCGCGCTTGGCATGACCCTTTTCCAGCAGATGTGCCAGCTGATAGCGGTTCTTGGAATGCACTGGTGATGGAGTAACGCACACCAGCCTGTGCAGCAAGGTTGACGACCACAAACGGCTTGTACTTCTCGAACAGCTCCGTGATCAGTGCCTTATCAGCGATGTTACCTTTTACAAAAGTGAATGTGGGATACTTGGTCAGCTCATTCAGACGGAACTCTTTCAGTGCAACATCGTAGTAGGCATTCATATTGTCGATGCCGATTACCGTAGCAGAAGGAGCCTCCTGATAGATTCGTTTCACAAGGTTAGAACCGATGAAGCCGGCTGCACCTGTGAGTGAACTACTCGGCAACTTAGTTACCAGAGCATCTGAAATCTGGCGGGATACCGCCTTTTTTCAGGGTGCGTCCATGACACCAATACTGCT
>NZ_JBQHWA010000027.1:0-44046 GCF_052064225.1 Blautia massiliensis (ex Liu et al. 2021)
ACCAAAGGATTGTATTTATGCCTTTTTTATTGGCTGAAATATTGGATTTTCAAGGTTCAGCACACCTTATTGGTGTGGGAAGTTTGAGTAATTTTATTATACATAAATTATGAATTAACAACAAGTAATAGACTTTGTAAAATTACCTATTTTATAAATCATTTCACGGGAATTTTTTACAATTAAATAATCCATTCCAAGGAAAAGCCAGCCCAGCTATTCATTGGAAAGACCATAGAAAAGCCAGGTTCAGATACATTGATTAACCTCAGTATGTCCGGAACTGTTTTTTTGTTGCTATCGTTACTTTCGGGTGTCTTTGCCACGCTTGCTTCCTGGAGATTTCAATGACAAACCCTCTCCCATAAGGTATAATAAAGCAGAGTATTTTGTTTTGCTCACCACGAAACGAGAGGGAGATCTACATTAATGGATGCGAATGTGATCAATGAATTGAAAAGCGGCTTAAATGCCGCTTATATAAATGGTTCTGTGGCAGCAAATCTGGCGTATAAGCCAGCATTTGTGTCAAATAATCCGGAAGATGGGAAGAAAGTTATTCATCTGTGGAGGATGAATTGCTGCGCTGTGATCAGTTTCAGATCAGTGTTGCATTTATCACGATGAGTGGTGTGACACCGCTCCTGCAGACGTTAAAAGGGCTTGAGGAAAAGGGCATTAAAGGACAGATTCTTACGACCAATTATCTGAATTTCAGCGAACCGAGAGCACTTGAGAAACTCAATGGATTGAAAAACATTACGTTGAAAATGTACGACGTGGAAGCTGCTGGAAATGGTTTCCATACGAAGAGATACATTTTCAAGAAGGAAGAGATTTATCGAATCATCATCGGAAGTTCCAAAATGCATCATGCAGTGCGGGAGGATTTATTAAGATATTTACAGTCAAATATTACGGCATAAATGGTTGGAGGTATGAATTAAAGGAAGCAGAAGCGGCAAAATGGCTTACAAGGGATCAGTTAGATAGTGTTGCCTGGTTACCGGCAGACGTCACTTTGATAGATAAAATTCGAAGGTACATGAAATAAGCTAAGATCGAGGAGAAGTTTCCTGGACAAAACGATAGAATATTATAATCAAAATGCGGATATGTTTGTCCAGGGGACTCGTTTGGTAGATTTTACGGTTGTACAGGAGCGGTTCACTAAAATGCTTCCGGTAGGTTCAAGGATATTAGATTTTGGTTGTGGTTCTGGTTGAGATTCACGATATAGCTGATTGGTTGTTACAGAGAAATCAAAGTTGGTGGAGAATATTTGTTATGATCAGAAAGATGCAGAACATAGATATTGATAGAGTTGCTGACATATGGTTAAAGACCAATTTAAAAGCACATTATTTTATTCCTGAGCAATATTGGACAAGTAATTATGAATTAGTGAAAGAAATGATGTCACAAGCGGAAGTCTATGTGTATGAAGATGATAAAATGATTCAGGGATTTGTAGGATTAAGTAACGAATACATGGAAGGTATTTTTGTTTCTGATGAAATGCAGTCATGTGGTATAGGTAAACTTTTATTAGACTATATCAAGAATAAAAAAGTCAGATTACGATTAAACGTATACCAGAAAAATACCAGAGCCCTTTCTTTTTACCAAAGAGAAGGGTTCGATATTCAATCTGAAGGATCAGATGATGCTACTGGTGAAAAAGAATACACAATGTTGTGGCAACAGAAATAGAAAGCGGATTTTTGGGGAGGATTTTATATGGAGTTTAACAATAAAGTAGTGATTGTGACGGGAGGCGCGCAGGGCATTGGAAAGACCATTGCAGAGGAATTGCCTTTATGAAAAAAGCATAAATATAATGACAACACCCAAAAGAAAGGAAGAAGTAATCATGTATAAAAAATTAATGACATGCCTGGAAAGCGTAAGAAAGAAAATTGATTTCAAACCAGAAGTTGCACTGATCCTTGGATCCGGACTTGGAGATTTTGCGGATGGAATTCAGATTGAACAGACCATCGACTATACAGATATAGAGGGATTTCCGGTTTCTACTGTAAAAGGACATAAGGGACGTTTTGTGTTTGGGTATGTGGAGAAAACACCGGTTGTAATCATGCAGGGACGTGTTCATTATTATGAAGGATACGCAATGTCAGATGTTGTTCTTCCAACGCGTCTTATGGGAATGCTCGGTGCGAAAAAAATCCTTCTCACCAATGCTGCGGGAGGAGCTAATCCTTCCTATAAACCGGGAGATTTCATGATGATCACAGATCACATTACAACGGGAGTTCCAAGCCCTCTGATAGGACCGAACATGGATGAGCTGGGAACCAGATTTCCGGATATGAGTGAGGTATACAGCCGCCGTCTTCAGGATGTGATCCGCAAATGTGCAAAAGAATGTGACATCAAACTTCAGGAAGGTGTTTATGTACAGTTTACAGGACCAAATTATGAGACTCCTGCAGAAGTAAGACTTGCACAGAGATGGGGTGGAGATGCAGTTGGAATGAGCACCGCATGCGAAGCTATGGCTGCCCGGCACATGGGAATGGAAATCTGTGGAATTTCCTGCATCACAAATATGGCAGCAGGAATTTCCCAAAAAGAGCTTAACCATAAAGAAGTGCAGGAAACAGCAGACCGCGTAGCGGAATCCTTCAAGGAATTAGTAACAAAAGTTGTTGTAAATATGTAAGATCCATAAGTAAGACATCAGAAAGGAGACAAAAATTATGAAGAAATATAAGAGAATATTTACTATTGTAATAGACTCCTTTGGGGCAGGAGAAATGCCGGACGCAGCCCAGTACGGGGATGAAGGAACAGATACTATGGGACATATTTCCCAGAATGTAGATGAATTTACGATTCCAAACCTTCAGAAGCTTGGAATTGCAAATCTTCATCCGTTGAAACAGGTTGCAGCAGTGGAGCGACCAATGGGTTATTATACATTTTTAAAAGAAGCCAGTACCGGAAAAGATACTATGACAGGACACTGGGAAATGATGGGGCTTCACATCACAAAACCGTTTAAGACTTTTACAGAGACCGGATTTCCAAAAGAGCTGATCGATGAGCTTGAGAAGAGAACGGGACATAAAGTAATTGGAAACAAGAGTTCCAGCGGAACAGAGATCCTGGATGAACTGGCTGAGGAAGAAATCGCTACCGGTCATATGATCGTTTACACATCTGCTGATTCTGTATTGCAGATCTGCGGAAACGAGGAGACTTTCGGACTGGATGAACTGTATCGCTGCTGTGAGATCGCCCGTGATATCACCATGAGGGATGAGTGGAAAGTCGGACGTGTTATTGCAAGACCTTACCTTGGCAAGAAAAAAGGTGAGTTCAAACGTACCAGCAACCGCCATGATTATGCACTGAAGCCTTACGGAAAAACTGCACTTAATGCATTGAAGGATGCAGGTTATGATGTGATCTCCGTTGGAAAGATTTTTGATATTTTTGACGGCGAGGGACTGACAGAGTCCAATAAGTCAAAAAGCTCTGTTCATGGAATGGAGCAGACAATTGACATTGCGAAAAGAGAGTTTGAGGGGCTTTGTTTTGTAAATCTTGTAGATTTCGATGCTCTTTGGGGACATCGACGCAATGTAAAGGGATATGCAGAGGAACTTGAAAGATTTGATGTAAAACTTGGTGAACTTCTTGATGAGCTTCGTGAGGATGACCTTCTGATCATTACAGCTGACCACGGAAATGATCCGACGCATACAGGAACTGATCACACAAGAGAAAAAGTACCATTTTTTGCTTATTCCCCATCTATGGAGGGATACGGAAAACTGGAAGATCAGAATACTTTTGCAGTAATCGGTGCAACGATCGCAGATAATTTTGAAGTTAAAATGCCGGAGGGAACAATTGGAAGTTCTCTTCTGGATGAGCTGAAGTAAAAGGAACGTAAAATGGATAAAAAAGATATATTAAAAAAGGTGGATCACACATTACTTGGACAGACTGCAACATGGGATGATATTCGAGGAATCCTGGATGATATCAAAACTTCTACCGGATTTTCTACAGCGGGAGCAACTTTTGCAGATGTAGAGCTGATGAAGAAAAATTTATCAGTCTTGGCGCAGAGCGTCTTGGAACAAGCCGTCTTATTAAGATCCTGAAAAATACGGACACTGGCGCAGGATATTAACACTGTGAAAGAGGACTGACAAAGACAGGATTATACATAAATTATGAACTAACAACAAGGAATAGAATTTGTAAAAGTATCATTTCACATTTTTCTACCAGCTGTGGATAAAGGATGGACGGAATCTAAAAAATACGATAAAATCTGTATTAGAAATGCTGTTGTCGTGAAATTTACAAACGCTCGAAAAAGGAAAAATAAACATGGCAAAGAAAGATTTGCTATCCAGTACCGGCGTTAATTTATACAGGTGATATTATGAAAATTACTTACATTAACCACAGTGGATTTTTGGTTGAGACCAGAGACTGCTATTATATTTTTGATTATTACAAGGGTGAATTACCGAATCTTGACAAGGAGAAAGAAGTGATCGTTTTTTGCAGTCACTTCCATAAGGATCATTTTAACCCACAAATTTTTGGGACCCTTGATGATATGGGAATGACTTATCAGGCAATCCTGGCGAATGATATACGAAAAAGGAATCATTTGTCGGATATGAAGATCACATATGTTTATCATGATCAGGCTTATAGTTTGGATAATGAAACCAAAGTTGATACATTGCTATCTAACGATAGCGGTGTCGCATTTATTGTCAAAACAAAGGAAGGTACCATTTATCATGCCGGTGATTTAAACGACTGGTATTGGGATGGTGGGTCGAAAGCTGATAACCAGAGACTTACTTCAGCATATCGCGCGGAGATCAGGAAAATCAAGGGTATGCATTTTGACGCTGCATTTGTTCCCTTGGATCCGAGACAGGGAGATCACTATGCTGACGGGATCCTGTATTTCCTTAAAAATGTAGATTGCAATGTCATTTTTCCAATGCATTACTGGAATGATGCCAATGTAATTAAGCGATTTATTACTGAATATCCGCAATATAAGTCACGCATTAGAAACACAGAATGTACAAAAGGAGAAGAAATTTCATCGTAGACCCAGATGGCTACTGGCTTGAGAGTCTGCCGTAAAGCGGATGTATGTTGGTGATCTTTTATGAATCAGAGCATTTTTTTCTGTGGTCATTTGTGATGAATTATGAGTAGAAGGAGACGGGCATGGAGCACTTACGTTGTGTAGTTGAAAGAATTACATATCAGAATGCCGACAATGGCTACACGGTTCTGAAATGTGCGGTGAAGAATTACAGTGATCTTGTCACAGTAGTTGGCACAATGCCGGATACCCATGTTGGTTCTGTGCTGTCTCTGGAAGGTATGTGGAAGATGGATGCCAAATATGGGCGGCAGTTTTTGGTGGAGAAATTTGAGGAGACACTTCCTGCTACAGTATATGGAATCGAAAAATATCTTGGTTCCGGTCTGGTGAAGGGCGTTGGTCCAAAGTTTGCAAAAAGAATTGTGGAAAAATTCGGGAAGGATACACTGGATGTTATTGAAGAGACACCAGATGAACTGCTCAAAGTATCAGGTATAGGAAAAGTACGTGTAGACCGGATCAAAACAAGCTGGCAGGAGCAGAAAGAGATCAAGAATATCATGCTTTTTCTGCAGAGTCATGAGGTCAGCACCTCTCATGCGACAAAGATTTTCAAGACGTATGGAAGTGAGAGCATTGCGATCGTAAAGGAGAACCCATACCGGCTTGCAGATGACATCTGGGGAATTGGATTTAAGACAGCGGATTCCATTGCACAGAAGATGGGGATTGACAAAGGCAAATTTGTCCGTCTGCGCAGTGGTATTTTTTATACATTGAATAAGCTGGCAGAAGCAGGTCATTGTTATACAACAAGAGAACAGCTGACTGGAAGGGCAAAGGAACTTCTGGAAGTGGAAGAACCGGAGCTGGAGATTACCTTGGATGAGATGATCCGCACGAATGATGTGATCAAAGATGAAGCAGAAGATCGGGAAGCAATCTATCTGCCCCCATATTATTTTTCAGAAAGTGGCTGTGCAAAGCGGCTGCTTCGGTTGATGTCCTGTGGAAAGAAGAAATCTGAGGATACGGAAGAAGTATTGGAGAAAGTAGCAGCTTCATCAGAAATTACTTATGACGAGATTCAGTGGCAGGCGGTAAAGACAGCGGTTTCCTCTAAGGTCATGGTGCTGACCGGTGGACCTGGAACCGGAAAGACTACAACAACTCTGGGAATTATTTCTGCATATAAGCAGGCTGGATGTCAGATCATTCTTGCTGCACCGACTGGAAGAGCAGCAAAGAGAATGTCAGAAGCAACTGGAATGGAAGCAAAAACGATTCACCGGTTATTGGAATATAAACCTCCGGAAGGCTATCAGAAAAATGAAGAACATCCGCTGGAAGGAGATGTGCTGATACTGGATGAATGTTCCATGATCGATATTATGCTGATGTATAATCTTTTAAAAGCATTGCCACAGCAGATGTCTCTGATTCTGGTAGGCGACATTGATCAGCTGCCAAGTGTCGGAGCGGGCAATGTTCTCAGAGATATCATTGATTCCGGATGTGTTCCGGTAGTTCGTCTGACACGGATTTTCCGTCAGGCACAGGGAAGTCGGATCATCATGAATGCACACCGGATCAATAGAGGGGAAGGCATTGATATGAGAGGTGGGAAAGATGCCGACTTTTTCTTTGCCACCAAAGAGAGTAATCAGGAAGTGGTGGATACTATCGTCCAATATTGTAAGACGAACCTGCCGAGATACTATCATGTAGATCCACTGCAGGATATTCAGGTGCTGACTCCGATGCAGAGAGGCGAATGTGGAGCAGTAAATCTGAACCAGGTGCTGCAGGAAGCCATGAATCCGTCAAAGATCTTTCTGCGGAGAGGCGGCACACAGTACCGGCTGAAGGATAAGGTGATGCAGATCCGGAATGATTACGATAAGGAAGTATTTAACGGAGATATTGGGACTATCACAAAAGTTGACGTGGAAGAACGGGAACTGACAGTTCTGTTTGATGAACGGGAAGTAGTCTATGATGTGACAGAGCTGGACGAACTGGCGCTTGCCTATGCAGTAACGATCCACAAATCCCAGGGAAGCGAATATCCAATCGTTGTCATGCCATTTACCATGAGTCATTTTGTCATGTTGCAGAGAAATCTCCTTTATACGGGTGTGACCAGGGCGAAAAAGATCCTGGTACTTGTTGGAGAGAAGAAAGCTGTGTATTATGCGATAAAAAATGAAACGACAACTGGCAGAAATACATGTCTGGCAAGACGTCTGCAGCCGAACAGCAAAGAAGCACAGGAAGTGAAGGCACAGCTTTTGAAAGAAGCAGTAGACGAGACCGCAAATAAGAACGGAAGCGACAGTAAGAAGATGATCGTCTATAAGGGCAGCATCCAGCCTTCTATGGTATGTGAGACACCGGCAGTTTATGAAGGAAATCTCTGGAAACGCCTGTCGCAGTCAAAGTTCAGAAGCAGTTTTTCCCTGAAGGCAAACGATCGGAGTTATGTATCAGAAAAGGGAATGGAGAAAGTACGTGAGCATGCCTGTGATTTTATCAGAAAGCGTCTTGCACCGGCAGAAATACCAAATGATGGAAAACAGACACCGATGAGAGGGCATCCGGTTTTTGTAGCCCAGCATGCCACAGCTACCTGTTGCAGGGGATGTCTGGAAAAATGGCATCGTATTCCGAAAGGACGGGAATTGACAGAAGCGGAGCAGGAATATGTTGTAAATGTGATCATGGAATGGATCGGTCGGGAAATTCATTGAGAGAATGTCTCGGCTTTGGGGTCTGATTTCTATAGCCGTAATCCTTTAATATCTTTAATACGTGATAAGATCGTATTGCAGCTGCAGCTGATAACGCCGGGCAGTGTAGCAATAAGTGAAATTATGAAATCTGTGGAGGAATATGATAATGTCAAAAGATGAATATTTGATCACAGATGCGCCTCTTAAAGCGCTGACGGTTTTTGTAATGCCAATGATTTTGGGCAGCTTTTTTCAGCAAATATACAATATGGCAGACTCTATCATCGTCGGTCAATTTGTTGGCTCCTCCGCACTTGCAGCTGTCGGGGCCTGTGCAGCGCTGACCAATGTTTTTATTTGTGTGGCACTGGGGGCAGGTGTCGGTGCCGGTGTGCTGGTGAGCCGCTATTTCGGTGCCAGGGAGTATGGAAAAATGAAGACCATCGTGTCAACATCCTTGTTTAGCTTTTTAATTCTAAGTATAGTCCTTGGGGTTTTTGGATTTTGCTTTTCCCACTGGATGATGAGTGTGTTACAAACCCCTGGCGATATACTGGATGATGCAGTGTTATATCTGAGGGTCTATTTCGTGGGATTTCCGTTTCTGTTTATGTATAACATTCTTTCCAATATGTTTACTTCCATAGGCGAATCAAAAATCCCGCTGGGGCTCCTGATATTTTCGTCAATCTTAAATATTTTTATGGATCTCTGGATGGTGGCCGGACTTGGTCTCGGTGTGTTTGGTGCAGCCCTTGCGACTCTTATTGCACAGGGAATTTCTGCGGTGTTTTCACTTTCGCTTTTCCTTAGCCGGATGCGTCGATATAAAAGTCGCTTTGACTGGTTTGACAGGCAGGAGTTACATTCCATGCTTCAAATTGCTGTACCTTCGGTTCTTCAGCAGTCTACAGTGTCCATCGGTATGATGATCGTACAGGCTGTTGTAAATCCCTTCGGTACACAGGCACTTGCGGGGTATGCGGCGACGATGCGGGTAGAGAATGTTTTTTCATTGATTTTTGTTTCTATTGGCAATGCGGTTTCCCCATATGTTTCCCAGAATCTTGGTGCAAAGAAAATTGAACGGATCAAAAAAGGATATCACGCTGCACTGGTGTTAGATCTATGTTTTGCAGTTCTTGCTTTTATAGTCATTGAAACATTGCATGCTCAGATTTCCTCGCTATTCCTTGGTAAAGATGGAACTGCCCTGGCCTATCAGGTATCCGAGGGATATATGAGATGGCTTAGTTACTTTTTCATCTTTATGGGAATCAAAATGGCAACCGATGGGGTTCTTCGTGGTCTTGGGATCATGCGCCCATTCCTCATTGCAAATATGGTGAACCTGGCGATCCGCCTGTCTGTTGCTTTGATCTGTGCACCGCGTTTTGGCATTGTATTTGTCTGGCTTGCTGTACCAGCCGGTTGGTTTGCAAACTTTTTAATATCCTATATGGCTCTCAGGAGATCATGGCCGACTGCTAAAGAGGTGCCATCCCGATAACTTATAGCAATTTACAAGGAGGGATTTATATTATGAACGATAAATGTGTGGTATTGAATGCAAAGAAAATGAATTTTGATGGGAAGCTGGATTTTTCCATTTTATCTTCTGATGTTACAGTATATGATGATACAACAGAACAGCAGCTGTCAGAGCGTATTCAGGGGGCAGATATCATTGTAACAAAGGAGATGCCTGTGAGTGCAGAAATGATACAGAAATTCCCGGAATCTGTTAAACTGATCTGCGAGGCAGGTACAGGATATAATAATATTGATCTTGAAGCGGCACGGAAGAAGGGAATCACAGTCTGCAATATCCCGGCATACAGCACGGAACGTGTGGCACATACTGCGATCATGATGATATTAAATCTGAGTTCTGCAATGCAGGTACAGATGAAGATGCTGGCATGCGGAAATCATGACAATTTTACCAGAAATCTTCAGGTTTCGCATGTTGAGGTAAATGGTAAAACACTTGGTGTTATAGGTGCAGGACATATTGGCAGGAAAGTTATCCAGATCGCACAGGCGTTGGATATGAACATACTTGTATATACCAGGACACCGAGAGAGGATGAGAAAGGTATCCGCTATGTATCGCTTGAGGAATTACTCAGGAATAGTGATTATGTTTCCATGCACTGTCCATTGACGGAAAGTACAAAACATATGATCAACAAAGAGACTTTATCACTTATGAAGCCCTCAGCGTTTATCATTAATACCTCAAGAGGTGCACTTATTGATGAGGCTGCTCTTATAGAAGCATTGGAAAATGGTACGATTGCAGGAGCCGGACTTGATGTTCAGGAAACCGAACCACCTGAAGAAACCAACCCTCTTTATACTATGGATCATGTCCTTTTGACGCCGCATATGGGATGGAAAGGACTTGAAACAAGACAGCGGCTGGTTTCTATTCTGGCGGATAATATAAAGAAGTTTATGGAAGAGAATCCGATCAATGTTGTATCAGGTCTATAGTATCTGGCAGCAAAGTGATGATACAGCTTCCGGGTTTGCAGAGTGAAAAAATATAATTACAATCAATAAGTCAGTGCTTTGATATCTTCTTCCGATACAGCAGGAATAACATAAACAATAGAATTACTGGAAAAATAAGTCCGAATCCCATGCCAATCTTAATATTATTTCCAGCATTCTGAGTGATACGACCAACAATTCCAGGTCCAATGCTGCCACCTAAATCTCCTGCCATGGCAAGAAGAGAGAACATAGCCGTTCCACCTGTTGGAAAAGTTTTTGAGGAAATACTGATGGTTCCAGGCCACATGATTCCAACTGAAAATCCACATGCAATACAACCGATCAGTCCGATGATCGGGTTGGATGACAAAGCAGTAAGCAGATAACAGACAACGCATAATATGCCTGAACCACTCATAAACTTCATTAAATCTAACTGCTCTCCATATTTACCAAAAATTATACGGCTGATTCCCATTGTTACTGCAAACATACATGGACCTGTTAGATCTCCCAGAGCTTTTGATAATCCCAGTGCTGATTCTGCATAAGCAGATGCCCATTGAGCCATTGCAAGTTCAGAAGCTCCGGAACAGATCATCAGACATATTGCAACCCAGAAAAATGGCTTGGAAAACAGATCCTTAATTCCCATTCCAGAACCATTGTCAACCAGAGATTCAATGGGACAGGTCATGAAGTTATAAGTATTAATTGCAGGAATGATTGCCCATATTACGGCGAGCCACTTCCAACTGTCTATTCCAAATATCAGGAAAAATAAGCTGGAAATCAAAATTGTCCCAACAGCTCCCCAACAGTAAAACGAATGGAGCAGACTCATAGTTGCTTCTTTGTTTTCAAACGGACAGGCCTCGATAATAGGACTGCAAAGTACTTCTATTAAACCGCTTCCGATGGCATAAACAATAACACTACATATAATTCCAATAAAAGGATCAGGTAAAAAATCAGGTAAAAATGCCAGTCCAAGCAGACCCAATGCAGCAAATATTTCTGATGCAACAATGCACACACGATATCCGATATGATCTACGAATTTGGCACAGAACAGATCAACCAGAAGCTGTGTGAAAAAGAAGAAAGTGGATATCAGAGCAATGTTACCGAGAGAAATATGGTAGTCACTGTGAAATTTCAAAAAAAGAAGCGGTGCGAAGTTTGCCGCAATAGCCTGTGTGATAAATCCCATATAACAGGCTATTTTTGTCTTATGGTAGTTAGTTTTTTTTACAGCATTCATTTTTTATTTTCCTCTCCGAATGTTTTTAACAGTTTTATGTTCAATCTTCACATTCATCAATACTTCCACAAAAAAGTCTGTTCTGGGTGGTGCGGTTATTTCAATTTTGTCGCCCTCAATGTTGATCTCACTTTCATTCATCCATTTAAAAATCATAAGAATACCTCTTTTCTTTTTTTACTTGATTATATAGCAAATATCAGATATATACATTGAATTAAATTGTAGAAATACTGTATAATATCGTAAAAAAGAAAGAACGTGATATGGGATGGATTATAATAAAATACTTACAGACGAGGAATTCATGGAAATTAAACAGCATGGAAGCAGTGATTATCCATTCCAGTATTATTATGATAATCTGGAATTGTTTGATTTTCATTGTATTGAGTGGCACTGGCACAGAGAATTTGAGTTTTTATATGTCGAGTCCGGACAAGTTACATGCGGAATAGGAGAAAAACAGATTATATTGTCAGAAGGAGAAGCAATTTTTATTAATTCTAAAATATTGCACCGCTTTTACGCATCATCAGGTGGTATTATTCCTAACTTTGTATGTATGCCGGAATTTATTGCGCCGGAGAACAGCCTGATCTATAAGAAATATATCTTGCCAATCATTTCATCGAATATATATTTCCAGCGTTTTCAGACTGATGAATTATGGCAAACAAAGATTATACAAACTATGATAAAAATAATGGAAATACAGAGGAATGAGAAAATAAGAGAACTTGCTACTTTGGCATTGCTGCAGGATTTATGGCTGACTTTTTATGAAAATGTAAAGTTATCTGATAAAGGAGATGTACAGACAGTGGATGAAGTTGCACAGAAAAGAGTGCAGTTGATCATGCAATATATACATGAAAACTATAATCGCAATTTGTCTCTGGATGAAATTGCTTCGCATATAGGAATCAGCAAAAGTACTGTACTTAATTTGTTCCACCGTTTTTTACATACTACACCGGTTAATTATCTGATAGGATATCGACTTCAGGCAGCTTCCTGGTTATTGAAAAATACGAATAAAAAAGTAAAAACGATCGCTTATGAAAGCGGATTTCATAACGTTGATTATTTTTGCAGATTGTTTAAAAAACGTTATCATTTAACTCCATCAGAATATCGCTGCATATGTTTAAAAGTGTTGTCGGCTGATCCGAGTCTTCAGACCTGTAAATAAAGCCGATGCAGGACTTTTGGAATCCTGTATCGGCTTTGTTGATTTTGTAAAGGTTTTGAAAAATTTACTTTTACTGGTTCATCAGTGCTTTGATATCCTCTTCCGGTGTGGTGATAGGTGCAATACCATAATTTTCAACCAGAAAGTTCAGAATATTAGGAGAAAGGAACGCCGGAAGAGAAGGACCAAGACGGATATTTTTGATACCCAGATGCAGGAGGGTTAACAGGATACAGACTGCTTTCTGTTCATACCAGGAGAGTACGAAGGAAAGCGGAAGCTCATTTACAGAACATCCAAATGCATCTGCAAGTGCCACAGCAACCTGGATCGCACCATAAGCATCATTACACTGACCCATATCCATCAGTCGTGGAAGACCACCGATCTCTCCCAGATCGAGATCATTGAAACGGAATTTTCCACATGCCAGGGTGAGAACGATACTGTCAGAAGGTGTCTGCTTTACAAATTCCGTATAATAGTTTCGACCTGGTTTGGCACCATCACAGCCGGCAACCAGGAAGAAATGGCGGATCGCACCTGATTTTACAGCCTCTACTACAGTACCTGCATGGGACAGGATGGCTGCATGACCAAAACCGGTTGTCACTTTTTTTCCGCCGTTGATACCGGAGAACATACGATCTTCTTTGTAACCGCCCAGCTCCAGTGCTTTTTCAATAAGCGGTGTGAAATCTTTCTTCTCGTCAATATGGACAGCTCCCGGGAAGGCAACCACTTCTGTTGTAAATACTCTGTCAGCGTAGCTGCTTTTTGGAGGCATCAGACAGTTGGTAGTGTAGAGGATCGGGGCCGGAAGATGGTCAAATTCTTTCTGCTGATTCTGCCATGCAGTTCCGAAATTGCCTTTCAGGTGAGCGTATTTCTTTAAGAATGGATAGGCATGGGCAGGGAGCATTTCACCATGTGTATAGATATTGATTCCTTTTCCCTCAGTCTGTTCAAGCAAAAGCTGCAGATCTTTCAGATCATGTCCGGTCACGACAATAAAAGGCCCTTTTTCTACCGTAAGTGTAACATCAGTTGGCTCTGGTGTTCCATAGGTTTCTGTATTTGCCTTATCAAGAAGTGCCATGCACTTCAGATTGATCTCTCCTGTTTTGAGTACTGTGGAAAGCAGTGCTTCTGTGCTTTCTTCATAACCGATCTTAGATAATGCCTCGCAGAAGAACTGATTCACTTCGGCATCTTCATAATTCAGAACATTTGCATGATAGGCATAAGCAGCCATTCCGCGGATACCAAAGAGAATAAGAGATTTCAAGGAGCGGATATCTTCGTTGGCATTCCACAGCTGCTGAAGATCATATTCCTTTGTTCTGCAGTCAGGAGCCAGTCTTTCTTTTTCAGCTCTGACTTTTTGTATCATATTTTCGATTGCTGCATTGTCAAAACTTACATTTGTAACTGTAGTAAACAGTCCTTCGATTATGGTCTGTCCGGTTCTTTTTGAAATAGTTTCCGTGCTGTCGGCAGCTTTAGCCAGACTGATCAATGCACCTGTCAGCTCATCCTGTAATTTCGCTGTATCTGCTTTTTTTCCACAGACACCGGCATTTCCGGTGCAGCCGGTACACCCGACAGTCTGTTCACACTGAAAACAAAACATTTTTTTATCCATTATTGTATTCTCCTTTTATTCTGTGATTTTCCGAAGGATCTTTCTTATTATTTTATCCTCGGCCAGTAGTATTTATCCTTGGTTTCTGTTAGGAGTATAGTATAATAATTACAACGTGTATGTTTGATTTCCAACAGGAGGATTAATTTTGAAAAAATATTTACCCATTCTAAGAACGAGCCCTTTCTTTAAAGGTCTTACTGATAATGAAATATTATCCATACTGCATTGTGTAAATGCAGCAACGATCTCCAGAAAACGGGATTCTTATATTTTCAGAGCCGGAGACTCTACCGAAGTAATGGGACTTGTGGTGGCAGGCTGTGTTCTTGTTATTCAGGAAGACCTGTGGGGACATCGAAATATTCTGTCAAAATGTCATGCAGGAGATTTTTTTGGTGAACCATATGCAGCAAGTCCGGGAGCTGTTCTGAATGTCAGTGTGGTAGCAGACGAAGATTGTGAGATTATTTTATTAAATGTTCAAAGGCTTCTGGTTTCCTGCCCAACAGTATGTGAGCATCATCATAAGCTGATCCGTAACCTGGTCGGTGTCCTGGCAAATAAGATCCTGATCCTCAACGATAAGATCACACATGTGGGCAAGCGAACGACAAGGGATAAGCTGTTGTCCTATCTGTCGTCGGTATCTATCAGACAGGCATCGTTATCCTTTGATATTCCTTTTGACCGGCAGCAGCTGGCAGATTATCTTTGCATTGACCGTGCGGCAATGTCTTCGGAGATATCAAAGCTGCAAAAAGAAGGACTTATAAAAACAAACAGAAACCATTTTGAGCTGACTGTCTGTAATGATACGGATTCAGGAATAAAAATGTGATATACATCACGGAAAACGATAAACTTTTTCATTATAATGCAAAAAGAAAGTGAGACTGCTTAAAGTGATTCTATTGTTATAAGCGTTCACACGATGGTATTATGGTGTATGTATAAAGAATCTATGAAATCAGTTATTGAAAAACAGGAGGAAAAAAATGTTCATCAGAAAAGCAGAAGAAAAAGATATTCCGAGGATTCTGGAATTGTTAGGACAGGTGCTGCAGATCCATGCAGATATAAGGCCTGATATTTTTATTCCGGGCACAACAAAATATACGACAGACGAATTGACAGAGCTTTTGAAAAATGAAGAAAAGCCAGTATATGTTGCAGCGGATGAGGCTGATGTTTGTGTGGGGTATGCATTTTGTCAATTAAAGGAGCAGCCTTTTTCAAACAATATGGTACCGTTTAAATCTCTTTTTATAGATGACCTGTGTGTCGATCAGGAGACACGAGGTCAGCATATTGGGGAAAGCCTGTTTGAATATGTAAAAAAAGAAGCAAAGCAGCTGGGATGCTATGAAGTGACATTGAATGTGTGGGCAGGAAATACTTCAGCAGAAAAATTTTATGAAAAAATGGGAATGCGGACAAAAGAAAGACAGATGGAATACATATTATAAGATGGTTAAATTGTTCAGAGAAAAAGCAGTCGGCTAAGACACAGACTGAGATGTCTGTACCTTAGCCGGAAAATTTATCACTGTAATGAACATGCATAGCTTCCCAGTCCATAAACAATACATAAAATACTCTTCCGTATTGCTGGCTGTCCACAATCCTTCCGTGATCAAGAACAGAAAGGTAAGTGCCGTCCGCTTTTCGAAGATGAAAGTGGATGTAATCATTTTTATTGCCGGCATCGATCTGTTTCCAGATGCTTGCTTCTATCTGCTGCTGTTCATCCTCACGGATCAGGTTGTGGAAGCTTTTATTTGTAAGGCTGAAGAGTTTATCTATAGTTTTATATCCGGTCATTTGAAGGAACTCATGGTTTGCATACAGGAGTTCATCATCATCTTTGTCCGCTCTGTATATGATAAATGCACCCGGAAGGTGTTCAGAGATATCCTTGAATGCAAATCCGAGCTGTTTGCGGACTCCTGACCGGAGCCCCTCCCTGTAAGCCATACATCCGTTTTTTCCGTGAAGCTTTATTTCATAAAGTGCTGCATCTGCACAGCGCATAAGCTGTGAACGGCCGGATGCAAAGGTTGGATATTCTGCATATCCGAGAGAAATAAAAAAC
Source organism: Blautia massiliensis (ex Liu et al. 2021) (assembly GCF_052064225.1). Lineage (NCBI taxonomy): Bacteria > Bacillati > Bacillota > Clostridia > Lachnospirales > Lachnospiraceae > Blautia > Blautia massiliensis (ex Liu et al. 2021). The sequence goes on from NZ_JBQHWA010000027.1 coordinate 16,556, forward strand.
GGATATTCTTTTCCCTTGCATGAAAATGTCTTTGGAAGCTTGGTAAATTGCAGCAGCAGTTCTCCCGCTTCTTTATAGGTATGATCCGGCAGAAGAATGCAGAACTCATCGCCACCGTTTCTTCCCAGTAATGTGTTTTTTGGGAAAAAAGCCTTCATGCTATCTGTAAGACTCTTTAGTGCCCTGTCTCCATAGACATGTCCGTAAATATCATTAATAAACTTAAAGTCATCAATATCAAGGAGTGCAGCCACAAAATGCGCTTTTGGATTTTTAGTGATCATCCTTTCGGCTAATTCATCAAATCCATAGCGGTTGTAAATATCGGTGAGAGAATCTGTGTGTGCCAGTATTTGAAATTTGTTTTTATTTTCTTTCGATACTAACCATACCCGGGTAAGACCTGAGAAAAGTAAAACGACAGCAGTAAACATTCCGCCGACGATTACCAGTGATCTAAGGTCTCTCCATCCGCTTTCAGGAGCTACTTCTAATGTCCAGTGCTCTTCCCCTATCGTAAAACCATAAGAAACAGTATGAGTTAATTGGTCGTCTGACTGATAAACAACTTTATAAGTATCGCTCCAGGGAGCGTCGGTTTTTGAGAGTCTGTATTCATATCCGAAATCCGAAAGTGCACTGATCGCATCTGAAAAAATGTCAGGAACACGCAGGATAACAATGGTAAATCCCCAGAAATATTCCTGGTTGTTTTCATCTTTCAGGTAGACTGGATTGCGGACAGCAATTCCACAGCCGCCCCGTTTTAAATCGAAAGGACCTTGTGTAATGATCACGTGATTGTCTCTTGCGTAACAGGAAATTTTGCTGCAATCTTTATCCTGGAGCAGATCGATCTTACTCGCTTCCGTTCCCTCAGAAGGATAAATATCTGTTACATTACCATCCGGAGCAAGCTGTATGCTTTCAATAACGTCAGACATAATATTTTCCGCAATTGTGTCAAACTGACTGATCTTTCCGTTTTCACTGATCAGGACCTGCTTTAGCGTATCTGTGATCGCAATTCCATTTGTAATTTCATTTTTTATACGTTCGCCGTAGGTTGTTGCATTTAATTGTGCTGTTATGTGTCGTTGTTCAGTTTCATGTGAGTCTATTTTGTATACAATTAAACCAACAAGGCATATGCCCAGTAAAAAAACGATAAGAGGTACAATTGTTTTTTTCTTCACCTGGTTCACCTCGTTTTATTAGTTTCGCAATAAAGTATTATACCATAGAAGTAAAAAAATAGAATGATTTTTTGCGTTAAAGTGATATTGTTTTTTTATGTACAATGGAAATATGACCAGAGGGTGAAATATAGTATACAATTGAGGATTATATTGGAAAGAATACTGAAAAAACCTCGCGGTTTTGTAGGGTATATGATATACTGTTCTTTATAAGTAAATATCTTATCGGAATTCACGGAGGATCTGACCGATGCTGAATAAAAAAGATTTTTTAAAATATGCATCAAAATTAGCATTTCCGATCATGATCCAAAATCTGATCGGAACATTAGTAAATGTTGCGGATACTGTAATGCTGGGATATGTAAGCCAGACTGCCATGTCAGCTTCATCTCTTGCCAACCAGTACACATTTATTCTTTTCTGTTTGTATTATGGTATGGCTACAGGTACTTCGGTTTTATGTGCCCAGTACTGGGGAAAGGGTGATAAAAAGACAGTAGAAAAGATTCTCGGCCTGGCGGAGCGGATCTCACTGATCGTTTCTCTTGTATTTTTCGTTATCTCCTTTTCCATGCCGACTACGATCATGAAGATTTTTACAAACAGTCCGGATACGATTGCTGCCGGCAGCGAGTATTTGAAGGTGATCTCATTTTCCTTTATGTTTATGGGATTCTCTCAGGTTTTCATGAGTGCCCTTCGAAGTGTCGGAAAAATAATGCTGCCTTCTGTTACATACATTGTATCGCTTTGCGTCAATGTATTTTGTAATGCCACCTTTATCTTTGGCCTGTTTGGACTTCCAAAGCTTGGTGTTACCGGTGTTGCCCTTGGTACTGTTATTGCCAGGATCGCAGAGGTATTGATCTGTCTCATCTATTCATTAAACAGCTCTGATGTCAGATTTCGGATAAAATATTTCTGTGCGAAATCCGGTATTCTGTTCAGGGACTTTATGAAAATTGCTTCTCCGGCTGTGATAAATGATGTTGTCTGGAGCTTTGCCAGTTCAGCGTTCGCAGCGATCCTTGGCCACATTGGCGATGATATGGTTGCCGCAAATGCAGTTGCTGTTATGGTGGTAAACATTGGTGCCATCGCCTGTCGCGGTTTTGCCAACGCTACTACCATCATTATCAGCCAGGAGCTTGGTAAAGATCACAAGGATACAGCCAGAGAATATGGGAAACGTATGCTGAGAATAACAATTATCGTAAGTCTCATCGGATGTGCCATTATTCTGGCAGTCCGCCCTATGATACTGGACTTCTACCGGGATAAACTGACAGAGACAGCCATTTATTATCTTGGTATTTTTATAATCATGACAACCTGGCGTCTTGTAGGAGAGGGTATCAATACCTGTCTTATATGCGGATGCTTCAGAGGAGGTGGCGATTCCAGGTTCGGAATGATCGTAGATTCCATATTTATGTGGCTTGTTGCAGTTCCTCTCACCTTCCTTGCAGCATATGTTTTAAAACTGCCGCCTGTCTGGGTATATTTTATAATGACCCTGGATGAGTTCGAAAAAATGCCTGTGGTGTTCATCCACTATTTCAGAAATAAATGGCTTACAAACATTACCAGAGATTTTGACTGATATTTTGCAAAATTCTAACGAAAAAGAGGCCGTCAAGTACGGCCTCTTTTTCGTTATGGCTTTATCATGTCCATGTCATGGGAGTATTTATAACTCCTGTGGAGATATTTCCAGGTATTCATAGGATGGCTGGAAATCATGGCTGTCACACTGACGGTAATATTGGGTAAAAATACGTTCTATGATATCAGGGATATGCGTTTCGTCAGGCTCAAACAGTATGATGAGATACTGCAGGGAACTGTAGCGTGTACAGATATCCACACGGCGAATATTCTGCCGGATGGCCTGTTCCATATACTCCAGAGCCTGCTCAATGGAGTCGATATCAGGAACTGTATCCACAAGTGTTTTGATGGTGATCATCGCCAGATAACATCTGCACTGGCTGCGTGTGACAAGCTGACTCATGTATTCATACTGGCGTGCGAAATCCCGGTAATTCAGATCAAGAGCGCCCACATAGATGCCGCTTTTCTGAAGGGACTCTGCCACAAGCTCCAGATCCTTTCCGGAACCGGATGCCGCAAGAGTGCTGCGGTCGATCTGCTGGTAGAAAAAGAACTGGTTCTTGCCGTTTTGTTTTACGTAATACAGAGCTTTATCTGCTTTGGAATAGCAGTCTTCAAAGGAATCATCGGTGCTGCACAGACACAGGCCTGCGGACAGTGTGGCAAACCGGAGTTCCGGATCATCGGTAGTGATGGTGTGAAATTTCTGGAACAGATCGTCCATCTGCAGAGACAGGGAATCAGGATCTGTGTCCGGAAGGAACATCAGGAATTCATCGCCTCCAAGTCTGCAGGAAATTCCCTGATCTGCCCGTTTCTGAAGCAGCTTTCCAAGACATTTCAGTGCACGGTCGCCGGCTTTGTGACCATGGATGTCATTGATTTTTTTCAGGTTGTCCATATCAAGGAATACCAGACATCCATCATGTGTCTGCATAAATTCCGCGGTAAGACGTTCGCCCAGGTTACGCATGGGAAGACCGGTAAGGAAATCATAGCTTTTTGCATCTTCCTGGCTTTTTATGGTGGCCATTATGTCCGAGATGAATTTGCTGACGGTAAGCTGCATATCCGGAAGGTTATAGGTGTCCGGTTCTTCCTGGGAAGGATCCCACTGAGGCAGCCGCTTTTCCTTTAACAGTTTCAGAAAAATGTCTGTGATCTCCGGGTCGAACTGTGTACCACGGTTTTTGCGGAATTCTTCGTAAACAACCTCCGGTGGAAGCGCATTACGATAGATTCGGCGGGAGTTCATGGCATCGTAGCAGTCGGCAACAGCCACGATCCGGGCATGGATGGGGATTTCTGCTCCGGCCAGCCCGTCCGGATAGCCTTTTCCGTCATAACGTTCATGGTGACTTCTTGCGATTTCTGCCGCATGCGGGATCAGGGTTATATCCTTCAGGATCTCGGCACCGATAACGGTGTGTTTTTTTATAAGGTTGTATTCATCATCGGTCAGCTGTGCAGGTTTGTTCAGGAACGGATCCGGGATACCGATCTTACCGATGTCGTGAAGGTGAGTAGCACGTTTCAGATTCAGGATCTCCTCCGGTGTCCAGCCCAGCTCCTCTGCGATCAGGGCTGCATATTGTGCAACCCGGTAGGAATGACCGCGGGTGTACGCATCCTTTGCCTCAATGGTGGTGGAAAGGGTCTGTATCATCTGCAGAGACATTTTTTCATTCTGTTCCTGGTTTTTGCGGATTTCGCTCTGCTGGCGTTTCAGTTCTATATCCTGGACATTTTTGATGGCTCTTACAATATTGACAAAGAGCAGGATCAGCATGCCGACGCCCACAAACAGTCCGGACATCGATGTGACAAAGTATACGGAGGTTGCTTCAACGGCAATACACAGGATCGCTGCCAGCAGACCAATGAGCAAAAGCCGGTCGGCCTTGTTTTTTTCGGTGCGTATATATTGGAAAAGGTGTACAAATATTGTGGCAACGGTGATCGCCAGGATTCCGTGGCTTACAGGCAGGGTTTCGATATAATCTGCGATACCTGCAGCAGTGAGGATCGTACAGACTGCAAAGTTTATCATTGCGATGCTTCCAAGACAGACATAAAATCTGTGATGCAGCCCTTTCTGGAGACTGTCCGCAAAAAACAGGATCGGGAGCGGACACAAAAGGATCATAACGAAGCACAGAGATCCGAGAGCGGAAGCGTTGGGGACCAGGAACTGACGGAGCTTGGATTCACCCAGCATCCAGACGGCGCCCATAACCATGCACCATCCAAGATATTCCATGTCAAATCGTGTATGATAGACCAATCCCAGAGCGAAACTGAACAGGATCGTGACGATTCCGGCAAACAGGATAAAAAAAGCAATGTAGGTTTCCAGTCCGTATCTGCTGAAAATATATATCCAGATATCTGCCTTGTTTCCGCAGTAAACAGGATTGACAACTCCGGTGTAATTGGAGGTGTAGGTGGTCAGTTCAATACGGAGCTCTTTGCCGGCATCGGAAGCATAAACCGGGCAGAAAACATAACGGCTGGCGGAGTTTTTGCCCACAAGCCTTGTTTTATGCGTGGAGTAGCTGGTCCTGAGGTTGTCCCCTACATAAAAATCCACATCCTGCAGGGAAGAACGGATGGCAAAGCAGGTATCTGTAAGATCATCGGGAAGCTGGATGGTGAGGACCATCGTGTCACCGACGGGAACCTTGTAGGTACCCGGAACGGAGATTTCCTGGGTGGTTCCATCCGATTTCTGCCAGGTAACGGTACCGGAATAGATCACAGAGGCTGCTGAGGTGTTGGAAGAACGCTCATCCGCACCAAAAATCTGCATAAAAATGAACCAGCCAAGGATGGCGAACATCAGAATATAAAAGAAATATCTTTTTCCCTGGTTAAAGGTTTCTGTTTTTTCTTTCATGGCAATATGCCTCCTTGTAATGGGAAAGGATTGGTTTGTAAATTGAAAAACTCTTTTAGATCGATTATACCAGACCGGAGTGGAAAAATCAGTATAAACAGACTCAGATGGGTAATTTGGTAAGATTTTACCAAATTTTTTATGAATTCGGTGGTATTATATAAAGCAGATAGAAAACATATCCGATGCATCTGCGTGCAGGATATGGTACAATGGGTGAATGTGGAGTATGATACATGCAAAGCATGATATATGCAGGATAAAGGATCAGAATAAAGAATGAGAGTAAAGAGACAGGAGGAAGGATCATGAGTAAGATCGTAAATATCACATCAAAAGAGGACAAAGATCAGAAGCTGCAGGATATAGCAAATTCACTGGAGGAGCTGAAGGATGTAATGGCTGAAGTGATAGAAGCCTATGAGGAAGAAAATGCGGACAGCCGGAAGATGGACACGCTGACAGAGGCACTGGATGCGCTTGAGGACGCTTATGAGGCCGTTAACGATGTGCTGCTTGAGGAAATCTGATCATGCAGTATAAGGTTCTGAAGATAGAAGAAGACATGGATTTCGGCTGTGAAGAGCGGCAGCCGGGTGAAGCACTTATGTCAGTAGTGCTGATGGAAGATGAAAATGGAAATGAAACAAGTCTGCGACATGATGACGGCCTCCTGTATGAAAGAGATATCAATGAGGGAGATCTTGTTACCATGGACGGTCAGCATCAGCTGTGGAAATTGTAAAACAGAAGGGACGTACATCATTGGATTTTGTCATGACCGCACTGTTTGTGGTTATGTTCATTGATCAGTGGGAAGATGCACAAGATCATAAGCCGGCGCTGGTCGGAATTGTATGTTCTGTGATCTGCCTGGTGATCTTTGGAAGCGGGAAGTTTATCCTTCCGTCAATGGCATCGATCGTTTTATGCTTCCTGGGAATGAAGAAGCATGAGGAGAAGAGAAAAAAAGAACGTATACAGAAGTCAGGAGAATATCAGGCATGACAGTTGGGATATAGCCGGACAGGAGGGATAAGGAATGACTATGACAATAACACAGCAGATCATAACGGTTGTGGTAGTGGTCCTGGGGACTATGACAACGCGATTTTTGCCGTTTATCATATTCCCGGAAGGAAAGGAACCGCCGGCTGTGATCACCTATCTGGGAAAAGTGCTGCCCTGTGCAGTGATCGGATTGCTGGTGGTATTTTGTCTGAAGGATGTGCCGGAAAGTACGCATTACGGACTGCCGGAGCTGATCGCAATACTGTTCATTGTGGTATTACATAAATGGAAGAAGAGTACATTGCTCAGCATAGGAGGGGGAACGGTGTTTTATATGGTGCTGGTGCAGACCATATTTGGTTAGGCAGAAATATGCGAAAAACAGAAAATGAAAAGCTAAGGCAGGATACGATAACCGTATCCTGTTTTTTGATTGCAGCAGTAATTTATGAAATTGCTGTAGATCAGATAAGCAGGCACGGGATCGTAAAGGTGTAATAAGCAGTGAAAAGAAGCAATCGCGAAAAATGAGCGTGTCCGCAAGAAACGCACAGATGTATTTTTTTATTCCTGGAAAATACAGAGAAAATATGCCGGGATCAGAGGAATCTATAATTTTAACAGAACAACGATACCCCTTACTTGTCTGTGAATCCGATTGCACAGGTCTAAAAGCCTCAGCGTAGCTGGAAGCAATAAATAGTGTGTGTGGAATGGTGTGTTATGAAAATAACAAAAATGAGTAACTTTTGCTCTCACAATGGAATAAAAAACGACAAGACACTATGCAGTTTTATGGCTGTAAATGCATGCGTTTCAAGAGTTTATACAGGGAACATGGAATACCATGAAATGTGAATAAATTAACACATAATTTTGAAAAATATACTCAAAATATAACCATACTATATTGACAAAATTAAAAATAAATGATAATATGTGACCAGAACAAAACGAGAATGACTAAAAATTTTATGAAGTTAAGAATAAAAAGGTAAGCACGAAAGGAGTATCTTAAAATGGCTGAGATCAAAAAAATGGGTTACTGTGTAAACGGTGAGTGGAAAGAGTCAAAGGCAGAGAAATACATGGATGTTACAGATTCCAGTACAGGTGAGGTGATCGCGCAGGTTCCCTGCTGTACACCGGATGAGGTAGAAGAGGCGATCGCTTCCGCACAGGCTGCATTCCCGGAATGGTCCTCACTTTCTCTTGCAAAGAGACAGCAGTATATGTTCAGATGGAGAGATGTTCTTTATGCTCATAAGGAAGAGCTTTCCGTACTTTGTGCAAAAGAGCTCGGAAAGAACATCAAAGAGGCAAGAGGAGATGTTCAGAAAGCAATTGAGCCTACAGAAGAGGCATGTGCACTTCCGACAATGATCCAGGGTGATGCTGCAATGCAGGTAACTACAGGATATGATACAGCTACATATCGCAAACCACTTGGAGTAACTGCTGGTATTGTTCCGATGAACTTCCCGGCAATGATCCCATGGGGCTGGATGGTTCCGCTTTCCATTGCATGTGGAAATACAGTAGTACTGAAAGCAAGCTCCCAGACACCACTTACAGCTATGAGGATCATGGAGCTCTTCTATACAGAGGGCGGATTCCCGAAGGGTGTTGTAAACCTTGTGACTTGCAGCCGTGTAGAGGCTGATATCCTTCTTACAGATGAGAGAGTAAAGGCTGTTACATTCGTAGGAACAACAGGTGTTGGTAAACAGGTATATTCCAAAGCAGCAGCTCATGGCAAACGAGTTCAAGCACAGTGTGAGGCAAAGAACCATGCACTTGTACTTGAGGACTGCAACCTTGAGGCTACTGTTAATGCGATCATCAACTCTACATACGGATGCGCAGGTATGAGATGTATGGCTCTTCCGGTTGTATGCGTACAGGATAGTATCGCAGACGAATTTGTTTCACTTCTTAAGAAAAAAGCAGAGGCTATGAAGCTTGGCTGTGCATATGATGAAGATACCGATCTCGGCCCGGTTGTAAATGCAGGCCATAAGGAGAAGATCTGCAATTGGATCCAGAAGGGTATCGATGAGGGTGCGGAGCTTGTACTTGACGGACGTAATGTAGTAGTTCCGGGATATGAGAACGGATTCTTCGTAGGACCGACAATTCTTGATCATGTAACACCTGAGATGACAGTTGGAAACCGTGAGATCTTCGGACCGGTAACCTGTATCAAACGAGTAAAGGATTACGAGGAAGGCATCGCAGTCATGAATGCCAATCCATTTGCAAATGGTTCCTGTATCTTTACACAGAGCGGATATTACAGCCGTAAATTCGCTATGGAGACAGATGGCGGTATGGTAGGAATCAATGTAGGTATCCCGGTTCCGACAGCATACTTCCCATTCTCCGGAAACAAGGATTCCTTCTTTGGTGATCTGCACGTTCTCGGAAAAGACGGCTATCGTTTCTTCACAAGAGCAAAAACAGTTACAACACACTGGTTCGATGAAGCTGCCGGAAAGAGAAAGGTCGGCACATGGGAAGGAAGTACTGAGGCTTAAGAAAGCTTCATAAATAAATTTATGACACTGAAAGGCAGATCGGGTAAGATCTGCCTTTCAGATAAAATCCTCTAATGAAATGAGCATATTCAAAAACGGTGCATCTGCTGAATTTCCGGCAGATGCACCGTTTTTTAGGGCCAATATCCGATTTAATCGATCGTCATAACACGGATGCCGTGCTCCTGGCAGAAGTTGTCGTATTCTTCAGGAAGTGGCTGGTCGGTTACGATGGCGTCCAGCTTTTCCATGGAAGAATAGGTCATAAGAGAGATCCGGCCGAATTTGGAATGGTCTGCAAGAAGGATCATGCTGTTGGCATTCTCTGCGATGGCTTTTTTGGTGATGTATTCCTCGGCGCTGGCATTGGTAAGTCCGCTCTTCATGGTTACACCTGTGCAGGCCATAAAAGCCATGGAAATGTTGTAGGTCTGCAGATAATCATTGATATCCGGTCCTGTGAAGGACAGGGTCTTGCGGTTCAGCTTTCCGGGAACGGAAATGATATCCAGATTCGGATAGGATGCTGCCTTGTTGAAGATAAGCAGGCTGTTGGTCAGGATCGTACAGTGCTTATCTGCAATAAAATCAACCAGGTTCAGGCAGGTTGTACCTGTATCGATATAGATGGTATCGTCTTCTGCCACAAGCTCTGCGGCACGGCGGCAGATTTCTTTCTTTTCGCCAGGAAAACGTCCGCCACGCTCTTCGTAAGACAGAAGGGGAAGAGTCTGTGGAGTTTCGAGTGCTGCGACACCGCCATATACTTTCATGATACTGCCACGTTTCAGAAGGATATCGACATCTCTTCTGATGGTGTTTTTGGATACGTTGAATTTCTCACATAATGTATCGAGAGAAGCGTTCTTATGCTCCAGTACATATTCTTCGATCATGTCCAGTCGCTGTGATTTCATAGAGGTCTACCTTCTTTCTATTGGTTAAGTCTTGGTTATATTTTATCATAAAAGAAGGTAGAGATAAAGTGCTTTTATAAGAACATACCAAAAATTATTTCCCTTCAAAAATATCTTGACGAAATTCTTATTTGAATGTAATATGAAAACGGTTTTCAAATTCAAATCTGCCATGTAAGGTGCAGTTGATAGAAGAGAGTAGGAAATATAATGGAAGAAAAAATGAAATACAGCACCAGGCAGCAGAAAATAATTCTGGAATGCCTGCAGGAATATGGAGATACATTTTATACCATAGATCAGTTTATGGAGCTCCTTCGTGGAAAAGAGATCCAGATCGGAAGGACAACGGTATACAGAGGACTGGAGCGGCTGCAGAAGGAGGGAGCGGTGCTGAAGGTTCCGTCTGTGGAGGGAGCGCCTGCCCAGTATCGTTTTATACGTGATGAGGAGCGGAAGAATTATGGTAAGCTTGTGTGTCTGGAATGTGGGCATACGATTCCTCTGCAGTGTGGATGTATCGATCATTTTGTGGGACATGTGCTGGATGAACACGGATTTGAGATCGATCAGAGCCGGACGATCTTTTATGGATATTGTGACAGCTGCAGGAGGCTAAAAAAATGAATGTTAACAGAGGGAAGATGACAGCGGCAGCAGTTCTGGCGGTGACGCTTCTTGTTGTGGGCGGTGTGACCGGATATGGTTTGCACAGGGCCGGAACGGTGGGACAGCCATTTGTGGAGGATGGCCGATTGAAGGTGATGGCCAGCTTTTATCCCATGTATGATTTTGCCCGGAAGGTAGGGGGCGACAGGATCCAGGTAAAGGATATGGTTCCGGCGGGAACGGAGCCTCATGACTGGGAGCCGGCGGCAACGGATATCCGGAATCTTGAGGATGCAGATGTGTTTGTCTATAATGGTGCAGATCTGGAGCACTGGGCGGAGGATGTACTGGATACTCTGGAGAATCAGGATCTGGTTGTGTCTGAGGCATCGGATGGTGTGGAGCTTCTGGATGGAGGACATGATCATGCTCATGGTGATGAAGGAAAAGATCCGCATGTCTGGCTTGATTCTATGCGTGCAAAGCAGGAAATGAAGAATATCAGGGATGCTTTGGTAAAGGCTGATCCTGGGAACGGTGATTATTATGAAGCAAATTATGAGAAATATGCCGGTGAATTTGATGAGCTGGATCAGGAGTTCAAAGATGGTCTGAATGGTACGAAGAGCCGGGATATCATAGTGGCGCATGAGGCTTTTGGATATCTGTGCAATGCCTATGATCTGAAGCAGCTGGCTATCGAAGGGCTGACACCGGATTCAGAGCCTGATCCTGCCAAGATGCAGGAAGTGATCGAGTATGCGAAAAAATACGACATCCATACCATATTTTTTGAGGAGCTGGCAAGTCCCAAGGTGGCGAAGACAGTGGCGAAGGAAGTGGATGCGGTGACTGCTGTGCTGAATCCGATCGAGGGATTAAGTGAGGAGGATATCGAGGCCGGAGAGGATTATTTTTCTGTGATGAGGAAGAATCTGGAGGCACTCAGGAAGGCATTGAACTGAAGGTGCAGGACAGCAGCTGTAACAAAAAAGGAGAAATTATGGGAATTTTGATAGAAAATCTTTCGTTTCACTATACAGGGACACCTGTGCTGGATCAGGTGAACCTGGAGGTGAAGGATGGCGATTATGCCATCCTTACCGGTGAAAACGGAAGTGGAAAAAGTACATTTCTGAAGCTTCTTTTGGGCGAACTGAAGGCGCAGGAGGGAAGTATCACTGTAAATGGAAAAGATATTTCTGCCACATTCGGAAAGGGAGATCTGGGATATGTTCCACAGAACAGTATCAGCAGAAACCAGAATTTTCCGGCGACTGTGGAAGAGATCATGATGACAGGTGTGTATTCCTCTTCCTGGAAGGCACGTTTCCGGGCAAAAAAAGAGATCCCGCGTTTGAAAGCCGCACTTGCGGAAATGGAAATGGAAGAGTTCTGGAAAAGAAGGATCGGAGATCTTTCCGGAGGACAGCAGCAGAGGGTTATGCTGGCACGTGCACTGGCAGGAAAACCGAAGATCCTGATCCTGGATGAGCCTACCACAGGAATGGATATGGTTTCTGTGAAAACACTTGCAGAAGTTCTGAGGAAGCGGAATGAGGAACAGGGGCTGACGATCCTTATGGTTACTCATGGAAATTCCGGTGAGTTTAAAGGAGCAAACCGGTTCTTTAAAGCGGAAGAGGGGAGGATCGACGAAGTATGAGTATTTTACAGTATGGATTTATGCAGAGGGCTTTTCTGGTGGGAATCCTTCTGGCTGTGATCACGCCCTGCATTGGGATCACCATTGTTCTGAAACGGATGTCCATGATCGGAGATGCGCTTTCCCATTCTTCACTGGCCGGTGTTGTGCTGGGACTGATACTTGGAGTGAATCCGGTAGCCGGTGCAGTAGTGATGTGCATCGTAGCTGCTCTTGGAATTGAGGCTATCCGCAAAAAAATCCCGCGTTATTCGGAGGTGGCGATCTCCATCGTCATGTCTGCCGGGATCGGACTGGCCGGTGTGCTGTCCGGCTTTGTGGAAAACGGTGCCAGTCTGAACAGCTTTTTGTTCGGAAGTATTGTGTCCATCAGTGAAGGAGAGCTGGCGCTGGTAGTTGTGATCAGTGTGCTGGTACTGGCAGCAGTGCTGTTTTTTTACAGGGAACTGTTTTATATCGGATTTGATGAAAATGCGGCAAGGATCTCCGGTGTTTCCGTGCGGAATATTAATTTTCTTTTTACTATTCTGACGGCTCTGACAGTTTCCATTGCGTCCCGTACAGTAGGGACCCTGATCGTTTCCTCCATGCTGGTAGTTCCGGTGGCGTGTGGGATGCAGATGGCAAAAAGCTATAAGGGTACACTGATCTGTGCAATTATCGTGGCGGTATGTACCACCATTGCCGGACTGTTTCTTTCCTATTATGCCGGACTGAAACCAGGTGGAATGATCGTTCTTCTTGAGGTTGCGTGGTTTGTAGTTGTGATGACAGTGAAAAGTTTTAACAAATAAAACACATTTTTCCCACAAAGTAAACACAATTAACCCATATACTTTGAAGCATCAAAAGGAAACAGAGAAGAATTTTTTCCCAGGGAGGACTTAACCATGAACAACAACAGAAAATTAAAAATAAAGAAAATGATGAAAAAGGGTGCAACCATCAGCCTGTGTGCAGTACTTGCCGGCGGCATTGGAGTTGGTGCATATGAAGGTATAAATTATTTCTCCGGTGCACAGTCCGTACAGGCGGCAACCGACAGCTCCGAGAATCTGACTCTTATGAAGTCTGATAAAAAATCAAATAAAGACAGCGAAGATACAGAGGCTACAAAATCCTCCGATACAAAGGGCAGTCTGGATGTATCAGATGTTGCTGAGGAGGCAATGCCTTCTGTAGTTGCCATCACAACCAAGTCCGTTCAGGAGGTTCAGGATTATTACAGCATGTTTGGTTCCCAGTATGCGCCGAGCCAGGAGCAGGAAGTTGAAGGAAGCGGTTCCGGTATTATCATCGGAAAAACAGATTCTGAGTTGCTGATTGCCACAAACTATCATGTTGTGGATGGTGCCGATACCTTGTCAGTTGCCTTTACAGATGGTAATGCTTATGAGGCTACGGTAAAGGGCTTTGATGAAAACGAGGATCTTGCAGTTGTTTCTGTTGCAACGAAGGATGTTTCGGATGATACAATGGATGCAATTTCTGTTGCAAAGATCGGAAGCTCTGATGATCTGAAGATCGGTGAGCAGGTTGTTGCCATTGGTAATGCACTTGGCTATGGCCAGTCTGTTACTACCGGTATTGTCAGTGCAAAGAACCGTACGACAGATGCATCAGGCCAGATCGAGTCTGGTGATTCTACAGATAACAGCAGCAGTATCAACAAGGGCGTGAATCTGATCCAGACAGATGCGGCTATCAATCCCGGTAACAGTGGCGGTGCGCTTCTGAATATGGATGGTGAGGTTGTTGGTATTAACTCTTCCAAGCTTGCTTCTACTGAGGTTGAAGGTATGGGTTATGCCATTGCAATTTCTGATGTTGCGGATTCTCTTGAGAACATGATGAATGCCAAGGCAAGAGATAAAGTGGATAATCATGGTATCCTTGGTATCACAGGCAGTACAGTAAGTACGGAGGCAGTACAGATTTATGGTATCCCGCAGGGTGTATTTGTTTCGGAGGTAACCGAGGGAGGCCCTGCCGATGATGCAGGTATTACCAAGAATATGGTCATTACAGAGTTTGATGGTAAAACGATCACCAGTATCGATCAGCTGGTTGAGCTGCTTCAGTATTATGAGCCGAAGGAAAAGATCGATGTGACGGTTGCAGTTCTGGATGGTAATGAATATAAGGAGAAGACACTTACTGTAAAACTTGGTAAGGATGACAGTTCCAGCAAGGATAGCAAGGACAGCTCTGAGGATAGCACGTCCCAGGATTCCCAGGATACAGATATCCCAGATATCCAGGGAGGACAGGATGATTCCGATCAGGGGGATGCAGATGCATTTGCTGATGATGGAGAAGCCAGCCTGTTTAGAGATTTTGAGCAGAATGGCTTGTATGACTGATCAGTCCTAAATTATAGATGGAGAGCATTTTCGAGGTGAAGAACCGCAATCAGTTCATCCCCTCCATGAATCCGCAGGAAAGAAACCAGAAATACAGCGGATGGAAAAACGCAGTAGAAAAAGTTCTCGTATAATAAAACGGGAGCTTCAGGCAGCGGCAATTGCTTGACCCCATGTGTATGTCAGATTATAATAAAATAACAGGCATTTCCGGATGCACTCCAGATGTATCGGAAATGACGGAAAGCCGGTCTTTGCCAGTATCATGTGCAGAGGCCGGCAAAAGTTATATTCAGAGACAAATGATCATTTTTTGATGGAAAGAGGAGAAGGATGAGGGAAAGAAAACCTGTGATCGGTATCACTTGTAATTTTGACTACAGGGATGCTGTTGGAATGGTTTCCGGTATGGGAATCACCGGGCAGGACTGGGATTTTGTCAGTGGTGATTATGTGTATATTCTGGAGAAGGCAGGAGCAATTCCCGTGCTGATCCCGCAGTATGGAGATCTGGAGGCTGCGAAGCCTTTTCTGGATCAGCTGGATGGGATGCTGATTTCCGGCGGGCATGATGTGGGTCCGGAGAGGTATGGTGCCTTTCCAAAGGGGTATTGCGGAACAATTATGCCAATGAGGGATGAGCAGGACATTGCGATTTCCAGATATTTTATGGTGGAAAAGAAAAAGCCGATCCTCGGGATCTGCCGTGGCATTCAGATCATGAATGTGGCCTGTGGCGGAACCTTATATCAGGATCTGGAAAAAGAGGGCGGTTTTGAACATCATTTCGGGGATAAGTATCCAAGAAATGTAGCGTGGCATGGAGTGAAGATTGCCGGAGACTGTAAGCTGGAGAAAATCTATGGAACATGGGACATCCGGGTGAACTCTTTTCATCATCAGGCAATAAAAGATGCCGGGAAGAATGTGCGGATCACAGCCTGGTCCGAGGACCAGGTGGCGGAGGCTATGGAGCTTGAAGATCATCCATTTGCAGTAGCTGTGCAGTGGCATCCGGAGATGATGTATGATTCTTCAGAACAGCTGAAGCTTCTCCGGGCATTTGTGGAGGCAGCAGGGAAGGAGACGGAAGCATGAATATTTGTATCTATGGAGCGTCCAGCGCAGAGCTGAAAAAGATCTATTATGAGAAAACGGAAGAGCTGGGACAGCTGATGGGAAAGCGAGGACACGGCCTTGTTTTCGGAGGTGGAAAAGAGGGGCTGATGGGGGCGGCAGCCCGGGGTGTTGACAGAGAAAAAGGCTATATCCTGGGTATCGCACCGAGATTTTTTGACCAGCCGGGAGTGTTGTATGAGCATTGTACAGAGTTCATTTTTACTGAAAATATGCGTGAGAGGAAGCACCTGCTGGAAAGCCGCTCGGATGCGACTATCGTGGTACCTGGGGGAATTGGTACTTATGAGGAGTTTTTTGAAATTCTGACATTGAAGAGTCTGGGACGGATCGACAGGCCGATCGTTCTTTATAATATTCAGGGATATTACGACAGCATGCAGGCACTCCTGGAATACACAGCCGGGGAAAAATTTATGTCCAGAGATGTTGTGGGTATGTGCCGGTTCATGAAAGACCCGGAGGAGATCCTGGATTATATTGAGAATTACCGGAATTATGGGGGAAGGCTATAAATAAAATACAGTACGGCTGATACAACAGCCCTGTATATAAGATCGTGCGAAGGGGATTTTTACAGGAGAAGGTATATTTTATGAGGAAAATAATGTTAAATGGCCAGTGGGAGCTGGCGGAAGCAGGAAATGACAGATTATGTGAGGTACAGGTTCCGGGATCTGTGCTTTCCGGGCTCTATGGTGCCGGGAAGATCGAAGATCCTTTTTACCGGACAAATGAGGATGTGACAAGGGAACTGTTCCGGAAGGATTATGAATTCAGCAGAACATTTGTGGCTGCAGAGGATATCCTGAAAGAAGAAAAAATAATTCTGGTCTGTGAGGGGCTGGATACTCTTGCAGATATTTATATCAATGGGCAAAAAGCCGGATCTGCAGATAACATGCATCGTACCTGGAAGCTGGATGTGAAAGAATTTCTTCATTCCGGGGAGAATCAGATCCGGATCGTATTCCGGTCGGTATTCAAGTATATCGAAGCTTATGAGTATGAAGATAATAAAGAGATCCACTATGTTCCCTGCGGTGGAATGAAAGGAAACCAGCTGATCCGGAAGGCTCATTGTATGTTTGGATGGGACTGGGGCCCCCAGACCATTGATGCCGGGATTTTTCGGGATATTTATCTGGAAGCATACAGTCATCCGAGAATTGAGGATGTGAAGATCACACAGGTGCATGGGGATAATGCTGTGGATGTGTGTACAACTGTGGCTGTAAGCGGAGATGCTGTGGATAAGTGTCAGGTGAGGGTGACGATCCAGGAGGATGCAGAGAGCGTCTGTGGACATAGAACAGGTGCTAACGACCGAAAAACGGAAGCCCATGTATGCAAAGTGGGGGAGACTGTATCAGCGAATAATAATCCAGCAGTGCTGACATCCTCGATCCACAACCCGAAGCTCTGGTGGCCAAACGGCTACGGCGATCAGCCGTTATATAAAGTTCAGGTGGAACTTCTGGACGAGTATGGCACAGTTCTGGAAACCATAACGAAGCGCATCGGTCTCCGTACCCTTACCATCAGCCAGGAAAAAGATCTCTGGGGAAAAGAGTTCGCGTTCTGTGTCAATGGCGTGAAAATTTTTGCCATGGGGGGAAATTATATTCCGGAGGACTGCATCTATTCCAGGATCACACCGGAGGTCCAGAAGTATCTTCTGGAATCCTGCAAACGTGCCAATTTTAACTGTGTCCGTGTGTGGGGCGGCGGTTATTATCCTTCGGATCATTTCTATGATCTTTGTGATGAGATGGGACTGATCGTATGGCAGGATCTGATGTTCGCATGTAATGTTTATGATCTTACAGAAGAATTTGAAGATAATATCACGAAGGAGATCACGGAAAATGTAAAACGTCTCCGTCATCATGCATCCCTTGGCCTGTGGTGCGGAAACAATGAGATGGAGTCTGCCTGGGATCACTGGCCGGAGGTACAGAGTGAGTCGAAATATCTCCGTGCGGACTACATAAAAATGTTTGAGTATGTGATTCCGAAAGCAGTGAGGGCGGCAGACAGCGAGACCTTTTTCTGGCAGTCTTCCCCAGGCTCCGGAGGCTGCTTTGATGATCCGGACGATGAGAACAGAGGAGACTGTCACTACTGGGATGTATGGCATGGTCAGAAGCCTTTTACAGATTATCAGAAGCATTATTTTCGTTTCTGCTCGGAGTTTGGCTTCCAGTCTTTTCCGTGCCTGAAAACTGTGGAGAGCTTTACGGAAGAGAAAGACAGGAATATTTTTTCCAGGGTGATGGAGAACCACCAGAAAAATCCTGCAGCTAACGGAAAGATCCTGTATTATCTTTCCGAGAATTTCCGTTATCCGGAGAATTTCCGCAAGCTTCTCTATGTGAGCCAGATCCTTCAGGGAATGGCCATGAAGTATGGAGTAGACCACTGGAGACGTCACAGAGGCCGCTGTATGGGTACCCTTTACTGGCAGATCAATGACAACTGGCCGGTGGCATCCTGGGCAAGTATCGACTACTTTGGCCGTTGGAAGGCACTTCATTATATGGCAAAAAAATTCTATGGGCCACAGGCGGTGAGTATGTGCATGGATGGGGATATCATGCAGGTGTATCTGGCAAATGAAAGTATGGACGCACAGTCATATCAGGTTGCCTTTTATGTGAAAAATATGGAATGCGAGATTCTTGAGAAGCTTACCGGAACGGGCACTGTGGGTGTGCAGGAGTCCGCTCCGATCCTGACGGTGGATGTTTCCGGATGGGAAGACAAGAAGTATGAGATCTTTCTTGAGGCGGAAGTGACACTTGCTGACGGAGGTGTGCTCTGTGATGTGGAGACCCTTGTTCCGTATAAATATCTGGAGCTGGATAAACCGGAGATCACTGCCGAGGTGGAGGAGCAAGGTGATGCATTTGTGATCCATTTAAAAAGCAGCTGCTTCAGCCCGTTTACAGCTATTGGATTTACTGATGCGGATGTTACTTTGGAGGATAATTTTTTCCATATGACAGATGGAGAGGAAATGTGTGTCCGGCTTGATAAGAAAGATATCCGAAATGGAGAGATTCTGGATGCAGCGGATCTGACACAGCAGATGGAGATCCTGACGCTGGCATAGAAAGCTTTTAAATAAAAAAGACGCGGCCTTTTATCGGAGGATAAAAAGGTTCGCGTCTTTTTTTTGTATGATATTAGGGGATCATCACGGGTTTGCGTGTGTTTACATTTGATTACGATATTTGGGATCAGAATTCGTAATTTTTATGTCTTTTGAAGAAATCCTTAGTTTCCTTTACAACCACACCGCTCAGGGCAAGAAGAGCGATCAGGTTCGGGAATGCCATCAGGGCATTGAAGATATCTGCGATGTTCCATACAGCTGCTACAGTCATATATGGTCCGATGAATACGCAGATGATGTACAGCCAGCGGTATGTTGTAACTGCGGCTTTGTTTCTGTTGAACAGGTATTCCAGACATCTTTCACCGTAGTAATCCCATCCGAGGATTGTTGTGAATGCAAAGAATACCAGGCACAGCATCAGTGAGAAGGATGCTACAACCGGCGGGAAAGGAAGTCCTTTCTGGAATGCGGCTGTTGTGATGGCAACACCCTCAAGACCTGTGTTCCATGTTTCTGTAATGACGATGGAAAGACCTGTCATTGTACAGATCACGATAGTATCAATGAATGTACCTGTCATGGATACAAGACCCTGACGTACCGGCTCCTTTGTCTGAGCTGCGGCAGCTGCGATCGGGGCACTACCAAGACCGGACTCATTGGAGAAGATACCGCGGGCGATACCCTTCTGCATAGCTACGACCATGGTTCCCATTGCGCCACCTGCAAGTGCGCTTCCTGTGAAAGCAGATTTTACGATAGTTACGATCGCTGCAGGTACTGCAGTGATGTTTGTGATCACGATGATCAGTGCCAGTGCAACATAGAGAACTGCCATAAACGGTACAACGACCTGGGATACCTTTGCGATTCTCTGGATTCCGCCGAGAACGACAAGTCCTACACATACGGTAAGTATCAGACATGCAACTACAGTTGCCCAGGAATATGTATTTCCGAAAAGTGCTACTGTGTGTGCTTTATCCGGGTCAAAGAAATTGGTAACTGCAGATGAGATACCGTTTACCTGTGTAAAGGTTCCGATACCGAAAAGTCCCACACCTGCTCCGAAAAATGCGAAGATCTTGGCAAGCCATCTCCACTGTTTTCCCATACCGTTTTCAATGTAGTAGAAAGGTCCGCCGAGAACGTGGCCTTCTTTGTCAATGGTACGGTACTTGATCGCCAGAAGTCCTTCTGCGTATTTGGTTGCCATTCCGAAGAATGCGGCTACGATCATCCAGAAAAGTGCTCCTGGTCCGCCGGCTGCGATAGCAGTTGCGACACCTACGATATTTCCGGTTCCGATGGTTGCTGAAAGCGCAGTACACAGAGCTCCGAAGCTTGTGACCTCACCATCGCCGCCTTCTTCATTTTTTACCATGAATTTCAGTGCCTTTCCGAGGTGCCTTACCTGTAAAAGACCTAACCGAGTGGTTAACAGAATTCCTGTGAACAGGATCAGAATGATCAGCGGAAGTCCCCAAACGACTCCGTCAAACCATGTGATAAAGTTGTTGATTTGTGTAAACATTACTCTTTCCTCCATCCTTTTGCCTGAGAGATTTACAGCATTTTGTGTGCTGCGTACACCTTCGGCGCTCTTCCCTTTTGATTTGAAGAGACTCTCCTGAGTTTTTTTATTTTTGAATGATGCCCGGATCCTTTTTTGTGTACGGTGGTGGCGGTCATTCGTTCTGTGTAGAAAAACACTGTAACACAGAGTATCACATGAATTGATGGATTTCAATGGTTTTTAAAAAAAAAATGCATTTATTAGAAAAATTAATCGACATATAATTGGAAGTTTTGGGATTTACTTTTCTATCAGCGGATGTTCTTTGTAATACATGCGGGTGAAATGCAGAAATGTCAGCATATCGCCGCTGATATATTTGCTTTTTTTCCATACCATGCCGATTTTTATGCGGACAGGTGGATTGAGCGGGATACCGGTAACATTGGAAGTGGAAAAGTTATCGGTCATGCTGGAGTAGAGAAAGCAGCCATATTTTCCGGTTTTTACAAATTGTAGGGTGGTGTAGATCTGGCTGCTCCGCATAACGATATTGGGTGTGTGGCCATCCATCTCAAAACGCATTTTCAGGATCTGATTCTGGACGGAGTCAGCATTGAAAAAGATCAGCTGCTCTTTCGCCATATCTTTTGTTGTGACTGATTTTTTTTCTGCCAGCCTGTGGTCGTTGCTCACACAGAAAACCACCTGGTCGTTGGCCAGGACGGTGTTGTGAAATTTATCTATATTATACTGTTCCATATTGACCAAAGCTACATCCAGGGTGTCATCCTGTACCAGATTGCAGGCACGGACAGATCCGTATTCTTCCAGTACTACGGCAATTTCCGGGTGCTTTTCGTGAAACGCCGTAAGCAGCTCCGGAAAAAATACGGTACTCAGCATGGGAGGGATCCCGATGCGAAGAGGGGGTTTTATCCTGGACATGCTGGAGTAATCGGCCTGAAGCTCATTACAATATTGAAGGATATAGGTAGCTTTTTTGTAGAAGGACTCTCCCTCCTGGGTCAGACTCAGCTGATTTCCTTTTCTGGAAAAAAGACTGATCCCGAATTCAATCTCCAGATCGCGGATAGCCATGGAAATGGTGGGCTGGGTCACATATAATTCTTCGGCTGCCTTTGTGATGCTGTGGCAGCGGCTGGCTGTGCAGAAATAGCGTAGTTGATTCAGTGTCATGATAAACCTTCTCTCGATGAATTGTCAGATTAAATTTTTTAGTAAAGTTTTTCATTTCCGTCCGGAAAAGATGTGACAGAGTATTTGGGTGTCTACATAAAAATAGCATAGAAATATAATATTTGCCAGATTCATTTGCTGATACGCTGATTTTATATTAGTAATGTACAAAAATTATCATTAAAAACTGATACTATAAATATTTTTTATGCGGATATATGTTTCATTAATTTGTTTTTTTGTATGTACACAAGCTATAATAAAATCATCAAAAGAAACGTGTACGGCCTATACTTTTCAGGAAAAAACCAAATGGAAGGAGAGTACAGAAATGTCTCAGACAACTATAACATTGCTGTTTCTTGTGTTCACCATTATCAGTTTCATCCTTGAAAAAATTCCTCTTGGACTGACTGCTTCAATCTGTGCCATCGGTCTGACACTCACAGGAGTTGTGGATGCAACAACAACATTTTCACAGTATGTAAACAGTAACGTAATCCTTTGCGTTGGCATGTTTGTAGTAGGCCAGGCATTGTTCGAAACAGGAATGGCAAATAAGATCGGAGGACTGGTCACGAAATTTGCCAGAACAGAAAAAACACTGATCATTGCGATCATGGTGATCGTAGGTGTAATGTCCGGATTCTTATCCAATACAGGTACTGCAGCAGTGCTGATCCCGGTAGTTTGTGGAATCGCCGATGAGTCCGGCTATTCCAGAAGCCGTCTTCTGATGCCGCTGGTATTTGCCGCAGCACTTGGTGGAAACCTTTCTATTATCGGTGCACCCGGAAACCTGATGGGTGTGAATGCACTTCAGGAGATGGGGCTTTCCACAAGCTTCTTTATGTATGCGCCGGTTGGAGTTCCGATGCTTCTGATCGGAATCCTTTACTTTGTCCTTATCGGATATAAATTCCTTCCGGATGGAAAAAATGCATCCGGTGCAGTTCTTGAAGATCAGCAGGATTTCAGTCATGTACCGAAGTGGAAACAGACCGTTTCCCTGATAGTACTGATTCTTGTGATCCTTGCAATGATCTTTGAGAAAGAGATCGGCATCAGCATTGAGGTTTCCGCATGTATCGGAGCGATCCTCCTGGTTCTGACAGGAGTTATTTCCGAGAAAGACGCACTGAAGTCCATTGACCTGAAGGTTGTATTTCTTTTCGGCGGTTCTCTGACACTTGCAAAAGCATTGGATACAACCGGAGCCGGAGAACTGATCGCAGATAAGATCGTAGGACTTCTTGGAGCAGATCCGAGTCCGATCCTTCTTCTTCTGGTGATTTTTATTGTAACCTGTGTGCTGACAAATTTCATGTCAAATACAGCAACCACAGCACTGATGATTCCAATTGCGGTATCTCTTGCAAACAACCTCGGAGCAGATCCGAGAGCCGTTGTTATCGCAACTGTTATCGCAGGTTCCTGTGCATATGCAACACCGATCGGTATGCCGGCAAACACCATGGTAGTCGGTCTTGGAGGATACAAATTCAAGGACTATGTGAAATCCGGTCTGCCGCTGATCCTGGTATCCTTTGTGATCTGTATGATTCTGTTGCCGATCCTGTTTCCGTTCTATCCGTAAGGAGAGAAACTTTTGAGTTACTGTTCACTTTGTGACAGCAACACTTTTAATTAAGTTCATTCCCTCCTGCACTGACCATACAGTGAAGGAGAAATGATAAATGAGCCAAAAAAAGCCATCTTAACCATTAATCAGCCCAAATTAATGATGAAACAACCAACAAAAACCTATGTAACTAAAAAACATTAAACCATCGAACCATATCAGGAGGTAAATCATGACTAAGGAAAATGGAGTTAAAGTATTGACAGACATGGTAGCAGATTTTGTTGCCCATATTGGAAAAAAATTACCGGATGACGTAGTTAATAAACTTGAAGAGCTTGGATCACAGGAAACAGCTGCACTTCCAAAGGTTCTTTATGAGACCATGACAAAGAACCAGGGACTTGCTGTAGAGCTGAACCGCCCAAGCTGTCAGGATACAGGTGTTCTTCAGTTCTGGCTGAAATGCGGAACAAATTTTCCGTATATCAATGAGCTGGAAGCACTTCTGAAAGATGCCGTTGTCCAGGCTACTTTTGCAGCACCGTTAAGACATAACTCAGTTCAGACTTTTGATGAGTACAATACAAAGAAAAATGTTGGTAAAGGAACCCCGACTGTATGGTGGGATATTGTTCCTAACAGCGATAAATGTGAGATCTACGCATACATGGCAGGCGGCGGATGTACCCTTCCGGGAAAAGCAATGGTTCTGATGCCGGGGGCAGGATATGAAGGTATTACAGATTTCGTTCTTGATCAGATGACAACCTACGGACTGAATGCGTGTCCTCCACTTCTTGTTGGTGTTGGTGTAGGAACATCTGTAGAGACAGCTGCTCTGAACTCCAAGAAAGCGCTGATGCGTCCGATCGGTTCTCACAACGATAACGCAAACGCAGCAAAAATGGAGAAGCTTCTCGAGGATGGTATCAATGCCATCGGCCTTGGACCGCAGGGTATGGGCGGAAAGTATTCTGTAATGGGTGTTAACATTGAGAATACTGCACGACATCCATCTACCATCGGTGTTGCAGTAAATGTTGGATGCTGGTCCCACCGTCGTGGACATCTGGTTGTAAATCCGGATCTTACAGTAACCTGTGATACTCATTCCACATGGAAATTTAATGCATAATATAAACGGAGGGAAAAATCATGATCGAAATCAGAGGAGATAAAAAAGTTCTTATTACACCTGTAAGCGCAGAAGACCTGGCTGATATCAAAATCGGTGATATTGTATGGCTGGACGGAGATCTGATGACCTGTCGTGACGTTGCTCACCGTCGTCTGGTTGAGTATGGAAGAGAGCTTCCGTATGATATCCGCAACAAAGCTATTTTCCATGCCGGCCCGATCGTTCGCAAGATCGAGGGTACAGAGGATGATTATGAAATGGTTTCTGTAGGACCGACAACCTCTATGCGTATGGAGAAATTTGAGTATGAGTTTACCAAGCTTACTGGTGTCAGAGTGATCGTTGGTAAGGGTGGTATGGGTCCGAACACTGAGCGTGCCTGCAAAGAGTTCGGTGCGATCCACTGTGTTTTCCCGGCCGGCTGTGCAGTTGTAGCTGCTACAGAGGTTGAGAAGATTGCTGAGCATCACTGGGATGAGCTTGGAATGCCTGAGACTTTATGGTGCAACAAGGTTAAAGAATTTGGGCCGCTGATCGTATCTATCGATGCACAGGGACGTAACCTGTTTGAGGAGAACAAGGTTGTATTTAATGAGCGTAAAGAGGCTGCCAAGCAGGCAATTTATCCTGAGGTTAAGTTCATTAAATAATATTGGATATTGAAAAAATTTTTCGGGATATCTGGAATAACGAGGCTCTGCCATGAGAGCTTCGGGATTGACTGGTGATTGTGCAATTGAATTAACAGCGTGATATGAAAAAGAGAGATGTCCGGCAGATCATATAATGTGGTCTGCAGGATGTCTTTTTTTGTTGCTTTTTGTTGTTTCTTGGGGTTTTTGTGTTTTACAGGGGTGAGGGGATGTGATAGAATATAAGCGTTGCAGCAGGCTGGTTATTAAGGTATTATCTGGTATGGATCTTGCGCAGTGAAGGTGGATCGTGGATATCTGCCTGACAATATTTTCAGAGAGGATGAGGTATGAGGTTTATGGGGGATTTTTTGAAGAACATTAACTGGAAGCATGTTCTGATCATGTGTATCGGAAATGTTTTTGCAGGTATGGGGATTGGAATTTTCAAGCTTGCCGGGCTTGGAACGGATCCGTTCAGTGGAATGAATATGGCGGTTGCGGATATGATTGGTATGGCGTATGGTAATTTCCAGCTGATTGTAAATATTGTGCTGCTGATTATTGAGATTGCTTTTGGCAGAAGGTTCCTGGGGATCGGTACGGTTGTGAATGCGGTTTGTCTGGCTTATATTACTACTTTCTTTTATAATATTTATACTGGTGTTTTTGGATTGGAGCTTGTGGCGCTGCCGGTACGTTTGGTGGCACTGTGTGTGGGTGTTGTGATCTGCTGTCTGGGACTGTCGATGTATCAGATGCCGGATGAGGGGGTTGCGCCTTATGATAGTCTTTCGCTGATCATGACAGAGAGATGGCCGAAGATTCCTTATTTCTGGCACAGGATGTCTAATGATGTGCTTTGTGCGCTGATCTGTTATCTGACTGGTGGTGTTGTGGGTATTGGTACACTGGTGACGGCTTTTGGGCTGGGACCGGTGATCCATTTCTTTAATAGGGTTTTTACCGGGAAGCTGCTTGCCTGGGTTGATGGTGAGTGAGTTTGTAGTTGTATGGGTTGAGCTGAACTGGCTGCGGGATGTGGCTGGTTCGGCTTTTTTGGTGAAAAGGGACGCCCGTGAGGCGTGTGCTGCCTGCCGCCGGGGCTTCGTCGGGGGCTGGCTTCTAGGCTGCCGGGAATCTGCTAAAAGCGTTTTACAAAAGTCCGAACTCGCGTCTTGCAGCCGCTCAGACAGCGGACTTTTGTAAAACAACGCAGATTTCCGCCAGCCAAGAATCAGCTCCCCTCCTGCAGAGTCCGGCGACAGGCAGCACACGCCTCACGGGCTGGCTTTTCAGGGCGGTAGGGTAGTGTGGCTGCTCGGGAGTTGGATGGGCTATCAGCGCTACGCTGGATAGCTGGGAGGAAAGGCTGGGTTTCCCTGTGGTTTGATGGTAGGGGATGGGCTATCAGCGCTTCGCTGGATAGCTGGGAGGAAAGGCTAAGTTTGCTTGTGGCCGGAGAAAGAGGAATCGGCTCAACGTTACACAATCAATACCGCAGCATCCATCGCCCCACCAGTACCTGAACACATCTCCACAACCTACAACAATTTGCGTGCCCGGAAAGGGGGAGTGTGAGGGGGAAAAGCGGGCTTCGCAACTTTGAGTGCTTTCCCCCTCACAATTTCTTCAGCTTTGAAAAGCGAAAATTTCAGGCTGCCTGATAAAGGAGACGGGAGTTGTATTCGGAGTATAAATTATAAATACTGGATGCCTGGGATGACAGGTGGGGGGATGTGATGAGATATAAGGAAACGATATGAAGAAGCAGACTTGTAATATTCGTGGTTATGTAAAAAGTGCATATTGCTTTTTGACGGTATTAAAGAGTTGCTATGCTGTGTTAAAATATAAACAATATTAATATAATACAGTTACATTATTCATTTTATAACTATTTGTAAATGTGTTATGCTATCTTCTGATGAGAGATATATACTGAACACAGTCGTATGAAATGAGAGTGTTCATGAATAGCTGGCTGTCCGGGTTGCCGGGGTTTATGTGATGAAGGAGAGGATATTATTATCCAATGCGTCGTAAAACCCCTTGCTTCAGCTATGGGGATATAAGACGCGTCTATCGAATTTATGCAAGTAATTGAAGATGGACAAAATAGTAATTGTATTAACTAATGAACAATAGTATAATACAAATATGAACACAACATATAAATCAAACAACAATGTCGTCTATTCCTGTAAATACCATGTAGTATGGTGTCCAAAGTATAGACAAAAAGTATTAATTAACGGTGTGGACGTCCGGCTGAAGGAGCTGCTCACAGAGTATGCTGCAAATCTTTCTGTAGACATTCTGGAAATGGAGATCATGCCAGACCATG